>NZ_JBBCIR010000029.1:0-7494 GCF_037189885.1 Paludisphaera sp. | reverse complement strand
GCGACGCCCCCCTCATCCGGCCTTCGGCCACCTTCTCCCACGAGGGGAGAAGGGGGACATTCGTGGCGGGAACCCGCTTCGCGTCCATGGCGGAAAAAGTGTCGGGTCGTCAGCCCGTCGGGAGAGGGGACGTACCCTTGGCGATCGCCAGATATTGCGCTAGTACTCCGCCACTGACGACTTGATGGCGGTCCTCGGATCGGTTCTCCTGGATGCGGACTTGTGCCGCAAGGAGGGCCGCCGTGAAGAGATACATCGTGACGCTGACGGACGAGGAGCGGGCGGGGTTGCAGGGCCTGCTGGCCGGGGGGAAGGCGTCGGCCTTGAAGCAGGCCCACGCCCGAATCCTCCTGAAGGCCGACGCCTCGCCCGGCGGGCCGGGGTGGAGCGACTCGAAGATCGCCGAGGCGGTCGAGGTCGGCACGGCGACCGTCGAGCGGGTCCGCAAGCGGTTCGTCCTCCAGGGGTTCGAGGCGGCCTTGGTCCGCAAGCCGCAGGAACGTCCCAGCCGGCTCAAGACGCTCGACGGCCGGGCCGAGGCCCGGCTGATCGCCCTGGCCTGTTCGCCGCCGCCGGACGGCCGCAAGGCGTGGACGATGCAGCTCCTGGCCGACAGGCTCGTCGAGCTGGAGGTCGTCCCGGCGGTCTGCGACGAGACCGTCCGCCGCTGCTTGAAAAAAGCGAACTGAAGCCGCACCTGAAGGAGCAGTGCTGCATCCCGCCGGCGAAGAACGCCGAGTTCGTGGCGGCGATGGAGGACGTCCTGGACGTCTACCACCGGCCCTACGACGAGAGACGCCCGCTGGTCTGCCTCGACGAGGCGAGCCGGCAGCTGATCGGCGAGACGATCACACCCATCCCGGCGGCCCCCGGCCGGCCCGAGCGGGTGGACTACGAGTACGTCCGCAGCGGCACGGCCAACCTGTTCATGGCCACGGAGCCGCTGCTGGGCTGGCGGGCCGTCAAGGTGACGGGACGACGGACGGCCGTGGACTTCGCCGAGGTCGTCCGCTGGCTGGTGGAGGACGTCCACGAGGAGGCCGACAAGATCGTTCTCGTGATGGACAACCTCAATACGCACAAGATCGCCAGCCTGTACGAGGCGTTCCCGCCCGAGCAAGCTCGGCGGATCGCCGAGCGGCTGGAGATCCATCACACCCCGAAGCACGGCTCGTGGCTGAACGTCGCCGAGATCGAGCTGTCGGTCCTCTCCCGCCAGTGCCTCGACCGACGGATCGGGTCGATGGACGAACTGAAGCGGGAGGTCGCCGCCTGGGAGGAGGAGCGGAACGAACGCCGGGTCGAGACCCGATGGCGCTTCACCACCGCCGACGCCCGGATCAAGCTCCACCGACTCTACCCATCACTGCCGTAGTGGCCGAGTACTAGTATCTCAATCGCCGTCCGGCTCCATCAGCCACAGCCGCCGCAGCAGGGCGTAGGCCTCCGGGTCATGGCGACGAAGCTCGGCGCGGACGAAGGGGTGGAAGTCGTTGGTGCCGAAGAGGGCCTCGGACGCCTCGGCGAAGTACTCCATCGGGTTCGTCAGGGCGTAGTGGCGTTGCTCGCGGCCGTTGATGTGGAGCACGTTTTCATAGGTCTTCGCCTCGGTGGCGCGCTCCAGCGCGGCGGCGATCTCCGCGTTCTGGAACCCGTCGGCGACGAACTGGTGATGATAGCCGTGGGCCAGCTCGTGGAGGACCATCCAGGGCTGGTCTCGGCACCAGCTCAGGAAGTTGGCGGCGTTGGCGATCTCCACGCATCGGGCCTTGTCCGGGTTCATGTCGTGGTCGCGGAGCCAGCCGGCGTCGGGGTGATAGGCCATGCAGGGGTGGTGCGGCTCCTCGCGCTCCACCCAGATGACGATCTCCCGCAGCTTCTCGACGGCCTTCGGCGGGACCATCCGGATGATGCCCCGGAGCTGGTCGCCCAGGAGCGATAGCGTCCGGTCGGCCAGCTCGGGGGCGTCGCGGGGCAGGTCGCGATGGACGCGGACGGTCCAGCCCTCCACGTCCATCGTCTCGTAGTTCGCCGTGGGCTCCGGCTGCGCGGCGACCGCGGCGCAGAGGATCAGGACGAGGCCAGAAATCATCGCGCGGCCTCCCCGGGCTGATAGGCGAGCCAGAGCGAGCGGAAGTAGCGCAGGACGCGGTCGGCGTCCGGGCTGTCGGGGATCTCGGCCAGCGTGAATCCGTCGTACCCGTCGGCGGCGAGGAGCGCGAACAGCTCGCGCCAGGGGTACGCCTCGTCGGTCAGGTCGCGGAGGTGGACCAGGCGGATCTTGCCGGCGACGAGCTTGTAATTCTCGGCGATGGAGGTCCCCCCCTTCGGCACGTCCTGGGGGTTGGAGTTCCAGCAGACGACGACGTTGGGATGGTCGGCGTGCTCGATGATCCGGGCGAAGCCGGGCCATTCGGACGTCCCCGCGCCGTGGACCTCGACGCGGATCTCGACCCCCTGCCCCTCGGCGTCCTCGCCAACCTCGCGGAGCGCGGCGCCGATGCGTCGGAAGACGGCCTCCGGGTCTTCGCCCTTCGGGATGCCGTTGGGCCGGACCTTCACGCCGGGGGCGCCGACGTCGTGGGCCAGCCGGACGTATTCCTTGGTCGCCTCGACCTGCCGGCGGACCTCGGCCGGGTCGGGGCTGTGGTACTCGAAGGCGCTCCCCAGCCCGACCAGTTGGACGGGCGAGTCCTCGAACCGCTTGCGGACCTCCCGACGCTCAGCCGCCGAGAGGCCCACCTCGACGCCGTGCTTGTGCGTCGTCCGCAGCTCGACGCCCCCGTAGCCGAGGGCTTCGAGCTTCCCGAGGATCGTGGGGAGATCCCAGTCCTTCGCGATGTTGTAGGTGACGATGCCGAGCTGGAGCATGGGGAACCTTGATCTTCCGGGGTGCGTTCGTGTCGCGGACCATAGTCGAGAAGCCGGACGATCTACTTCGCGCCCGGATCATTCTCCTCCTCGACCAACTCGCCGGAATCGAGTCGAACCCGAACCACCTTCGTAAACGCCTTTTCGCCCGGGAAGTTGGCATTGCCGACGTTCAAGATCAGCGTCTCGTCCTCCATGTCGAGCCTGTGGCCATGACCCCACCAGATGGAGCTGACGGAGTGTGGAAGCTCCTTCACCTCCTCTTCCGTGAGGAAGTCCTCCAGGCCCATGGAACGAACGAGCTTGCCGTCGGGTCCGTAGATGACCACGACGTTCGACCCGTGGCCCACCCAATGCCAGTTGTCCAGCGTGACGACCGTCCCGTCGTCGCCTACCAGCACTTCAACAGGGGAGACGCGGTTCGTGAGCGGCTGCTCCCAGACGACCTCGAATCCCCCGACCTCCGACTTCTTCTTCAGCTTCGCCCTGGCTTTCTGGCAACCAGGCCTCTCGGGAGCATCCTTGTCCGCCGGAGGGTCGAGAACTGCCGACGCGGGGTCGACCGTCAGGCGGAACCTGCCGTCCCTCGACCTGACACTGATGGCCTCCGGCGGCGCCCAGGAGTCGGCCCGGACGGTCGACAAGCAGGCGAAGATCGAGACGACAGCGAGCAGGCGCGTCGGGCTGGCAAGCATGGGCATGACGGCCCTCAATTCCATATGAGCGGCGACGACGCTTCTCCTCCCCGCGGAGGATCGTCACCCCAACGACCGTTTTAGATCAACACCCACGATCAATCCAACTGCGGCCGGCGATCTCCGTAGGTCCAGGGCTTGCCGGCGAACGGCGGCAGGCCGGGGGCCTTCGGGGCCGCGCCCGGGGTCAGCTTCGCCGACAGTTCCAGCAGCGCGTCGGCGATCTGGCTCCCGGCGGTCGGCTCCAGGTTGCTGTAGGCGGTCAGCCGGGTCTCGTAGCCGCCGCCGGTCGTCGGATCCATCGCGCTCTCGTGCGGGACGTAGCCGACGACGTCGTTCGCCAGCGACACCGGGAACGTGAACGGGAACTTCGACCCCGCCTTCAGGTCCAGGCCGTACTGGCAGAAGTACTCGGCCGGCGAGGTCAGGAAGACGGCCGGGCCGACCTGAACGGCCTGGACCTCGGTGGTGACCTCGGGCTCCCGCTTCACCCGCTCGGCCAGGACCACCGTCTCCTTGGCGAAGGTCCATTCGGTCGGGTCGACCCCCGTCTTGTCCGGTCGCTGGACCAGCTCCAGCGCCGCGGCGACGTGCTCCGGCGAGGGGGGCCGGCGCTTGATGGTCAGCACGCGGCTGATGGCGGCGACGGGGCCGAGCGGGCCGGCGTGGCGCTCCATCATGAGGAGCGCCTTGCACGCCTCGGCGCCGACGGTCCCGCCGACGAACCGCGCGGAGACCTCGCCGAACTGGGGGGCCTGGAACGGCAGGCGGTTATCGACCTGGGTGACGTCGCCGGCCATGCCGGGGACGAAGACGACGGTGGAGTCGTCGCCCATCAGCCCGCGGATGGTCTTCTCGATGTAGTAGACGTAGTCGGCCGAGATCCCGCCGGGGCCGGTCGTGCAGTGGCAGGCGAAGTTCACCACGCAGCCCAGGAACTTGCCCGACTCGTCCCACGCCGCCAGGACGCCGACCTGCGGGTCGACCGGGCCGGCGGGCTCGACGATGTCCGGGTTGCCGACGCCGGGGTGCGTCATGGCGTGCCCCTGCTTCATCTGGAAGCGGCGGTTGAACGCCACCCCCTCGGCCTCCCCGAAGCCCGCCCCGCCACGCGCCGGGACGCGCTTCGAGTCGGCCTCGACGACGGCGTCGACGATCCCCGCCTTGACCTTCTCCAGGTAGGCGGCGTCGGCGATGACGGTCTCCTTCTCGACCATGTCGCGGACCAGCGGCGGGGCGTCGGCGAACTCGCCGGGCAGGAACAGCCCGGTGGGGCCGCCGGAGTGCGTGTGCGAGGCCGAGACCATCACCGAGCCGGCCGGGATGCCGGTCTTCGCCTCGATCGCCTCGCGGATCTCGCGGACGGTCCGGCCCCGGATGAACAGGGCGTCCAGGCCGACGATCGCCACCCGCGACTCGCCGTCGTCGAAGACCGCCGCGCGGGCCTTGCAGGGATCGTGGAGGGTCCGGTGGTACGCCTTGCCGTAGCCGCCGGGGGCCTCGGCGCCGATGTCCGGGGAGACGTCGCGCTCGGCGAACCCCGCCTTGAACACCTTCGCCGCTTCCTCGGCCCGAACCGACCCCAGCAGCGCCGCCATCGTCGCGGCCGCCGCCAGGCCCCGCATGATCTTCCGCATCATCTCGCCCTCGCCCGCGATGTTGAACAACGATCCGAACGAGGGTGCGGCATGCGGCGGCGGGAATCAAGGGGGCGTCACCCCCGGTCGGGAGGCGCGACGAGCAGCGGCCGGCCGATTGCCTCATGGGATGGCGACCCCTTCGGCCCTTTCGTCTGGACGGACGTCCCGGGGGTCGGGGCACCCTGCGCGATCCGGCGGCCCCCCCGCGCCGACGTCCCGGCTCAGAACTGGATGGGCTGCCATTCGGTGCCCCGGCGAGAGACGGCCAGGTGTGTGAAAGGCCGCTCGTGCTTCTCGATGACCGCGATGTACGGGTAGAGGTGCATCGAGTGGATTTGGGACTGGAACGGGGAGGCCGTAATGTCCATGTCCACCAACTCCGCGGCCGAGTCCGACTTCGGGGCCGGTGTCCACTCGTGCATCGACCGATTCAAGCCGTTGAGATACGGCGTGAAGAGGTTCCACGACCGGTGGATGTCCTCGCAGATGAACACGCCGCCGGGGCGGATATTCGGGAGGCATTCCTCCAAAGTGGCGATCTGCTGCTCATGGGTGTGGCCGCCGTCGTCCAGGAGGATGTCGACCGGCCCCGTCTCGGCCCAGAACTTCCTCCAGAAGGATCGATCCTCCTGGTCGCCGATCACGATCTTCGTGTAATCGTTCTCGTACACCTTGCAGACGGGATCGATGTCGATGCCGACGATCTGGGTTTTGTCGCCAAGATACGACCGCCACATCCCCAGGCTGCCGCCGCTGTACACGCCGATCTCGACGATCCGCGCCTCCCGGCCCACGAACTTCCGCAGGTGGCGATGGTAGATCTCGAAATAGTGCCGCCATTTGACGATGCCCGGCCCAGTCGCGTTGGCCTCGAAGTAGTCCCAGAGCGGATTCCCCGCCTCAGAGCGGTCGAGGCGGGGCGAGTCGGCCGGCGGGGCTGGTAGGCCGCGCGCGAAATCGAGTGCCTGAAACTCCTTGGCGACGCCCAGCGTGCCCAGGAGCGCGGGGCCGGGCCGTCGGACGAGCTGGCTCAGTGACTTGGTCATGATCCTGGAAGTCCGAGCGATCTTGTTCAGCACGGATGCGTCCCCTACAGAGCTGGAATGCCAGGGCTGTCGACGATCGGCGGCGAGTCATCCCGTTGCGGGCCGTTCGGATTGGCGGCCGTCGGCGGCGACGGCGGTTAATCATGAATGAAACGATACACTCGCGACGACCCAAGAGCCAAGTCCGCAATCCTCGTTCGCCGCCGCTCGCGGCCCCCGGCGACCCGGGCGCGGGAACGGCGTCCGAGCCACCGTCGGGGGTCTTCCCGGAAGATCCACGTCCCACGTCGCCCCGCGCTCGCCCCGGGACATCGGACGTCGATTCGATCGAGAGGCCGGCACGCGGCGGCGGAATCAAGAGGGGGGGGCGTCACCCCCAGTCGCGACGCTCGACTTCCAGCGGCCGGCCGATCGCCACGCCCACGACCTGGGCCAGCTTCTCGACCTCGCGGACATGGCCGTTCCACAGGATGGCGACGTCCGAGACCTCCTCGCCCACGCGCACGGCGAGCGCGATCCGCGCGATCGTCCCCCAACCGTCCCGGTTGTCCGGATCTCGCCAGCGACCCTTGCGGAGCCGAATCGCCTCCACATCGGCGATCGAAGCCGCCAGCCCGACCCGGGGGGCGACGATCGTCCCCGACGAGCGGTCGAAATCCAGGAACGCCCCCCGGGCCGCCTCGACCCGATTCAACCCGTGCAGGACCGCGAGGAGAGCGGGGATCACGAAGGCCATCCCGGCCGCCATCGCCGTCAGGCCGCGGGCATCGGACGACCGGCCGACGCCCCAGAGTCCCACCGCCGCGACGAGCGCCAGCCAGGCGGCCGACCATCCGATCGGGAACGACCCGGGCTCGACGCGAAGCCGTCCCGCCGTCTCGATCAGTCGGGGCCCCAGCGCGGCTCGGGCGCGCGGGTCGGGTTCGGTCTGCATGGTCCGACACCACTTCGCGGCGCGCCGCCTTGAGGTGATCGAAATCGCTCCGGCACTCGGGGGCATCCCGCCCGTGCCGACGATCGAGAGGGCTCCGGACCCTATGTCGAATCCGGGCCCGCGCGTCCCCCGAGGCTCAATCGCTCGCCCAGGGCCTTCAATCGCGCCCGGCGACGCGGGTCGTCGGCCGCGGAGGGAGGCTCGCCGGGCCCGATGAAGGAGAATCGCCGACGGTATCCCCGGGCGATGGCCGCCCGGAGATCCTCGCGCAGCGCCTGCATTACGGCGGGGGCCAGGGCGTCGAGGAC
>NZ_JBBCIR010000028.1:0-11379 GCF_037189885.1 Paludisphaera sp. | reverse complement strand
GCCCGGCCGCCCCGTCGGCGGGAGCAGGTCGGCGATCAGCGCGAATTCCTCGTCCTTCAGCTCATAGCGTCGCGTCATCGCGGCCTCCCTGGTGAAGCCGCCATCGTAACGCTTTACGAGCCGTCAGACAGAACCTAGGAGTCGAACAGCGGGTCGAGCTGGACGACTCGGGCGGAGTCGCCGTCGTGGACGGCCATCTTGCCGCCGGGGTAGATGCACCCGCCGGCGAACTCGCCCGACTTCGAGACGGCGTAGAAAGAGACGTTGAACGTCGTCTTGCCGTCGGGCCGTCTCCGCTTGGGGTCGCGGATGCTGGACTGGGCGATCCGCTTCAGGGCCTCCATCACGGCGTCCTTCGGCGCGAGCCCCCGGCGCATGTTCTCGACGACGAGGTAGCTGGAGCAGTGCAGCAGGTTGGCCTCGCCGACGCCCGTCGACCCGGCCGAGCCGACCTCGTTGTCCAGATAGAGCCCCGCGCCGAGGATCGGCGAGTCCCCCACCCGGCCGGGGATCTTCCACGAGAGCCCGGAGGTCGTGGTGGCGCAGCCGAGGTCGCCGTGCGTGTCCAGGACCGAGCAATGGATCGTCCCGGTCACGCGACGCTTCATGTAATCGTCGAGGTAGGCGGCGACCTCCTCCTTCGGGGGCGGGAGCCAGTCGTCGCTGGGGTCGCGGGTCTCCTTCCAGTGGAGCCAGACCTTGCGCGCGTGGTCGGTGAGGAGGTCGACCTCGGGGAAGCCGTGGGCGCGGGCGAACCGCAGCGCCCCTTCCCCGACGAGCAGGCAATGGCGGGTCCGATTCATCACCAGCCGGGCGACGGCGGCCGGGTGCATGATGTTGCGGAGCGAGGCGACCGAGCCGCCGCCATGAGTCGGCCCGTGCATGACGGCCGCGTCCAGCTCGACCACGCCGTCCTCGTTGGGGAGGCCGCCGTAGCCGACCGAGTCGTCCTTGGGGTCGGCCTCGACGATGGCGACCCCCTCGATGGCCGCGTCGAGAGGGTCGTAACCCAGCCTGGCCAGCTCGACGGCCTTCTCGACGGCGCGGAGCCCGTTGCCGCTGGCCACCGCGACGGGCCGGCGGTCGCCGGTCGGCCGGGGCTCCGACGCCCCCACGGCGAGCGTCGCCAGGCTCGCCGCGGCGGTCGTCCCGATAAAGTAACGACGGTTGATCGGTCGACGCATTCGGGCTTCTCCGTTGCGGGATCGGGCCGACCGCCGCCGCGTCATCGCGAGGAAAAAGGCGCAGCCCCTTGACATTCTGGATGACAGGTCACAAGATCGCCATGCGCGACCGGCGAAGATGTTTAAATGCCTATCCTTCGCCTTCGCCGACCGGCCGCGTGCTCGAGTAGGCCTCCAATCGCGGGGACGCCGAGATGAGTCCAGACGCCGTGGAGATCCAGGCGCCGGCGCGTCGGCCCCGCTCATCACTGGTGCTCCCCCTCTCGCTCGCGCTGAACGCGGTCCTGCTGGCGTGGGTCGCCCATGGCTCCGGGGCCATCCAACGATACCTGGGCGACGGCGTCTCCCTGGTCCTGGCCAACGACACGGCCACCGCGCTGGCCTCCCTGACGTTGGACTATCCCGGCGGCTCCTTCAAGCTGCCCGAACTGCCCGCCGGGAAGGGGGTTGGCACCTCGATCCCGCTGCCGGGCGAATTTGAAGCCGACCTGAGCTTCAAGGACGCGTCCGGAGAGGCCCGATCGCGGACCGTGCGGATCCGGCCGATCGGCGACCTGCTGGTCGTCATCCATGTCTTGCCCGCCGCGCCGACCGACGCGGCGGAGGCGAACGGCGGCGAGGCCGACGGCGAGGCCGTCCCCTCCCCTGCCCCCCGAGTGATCGTCGCCTATCAGGGTGAGAACACCAATCCCTAGGCTCCATGCGTCGGCCGGCCCCGCCGCCGTCGCGAAATTCCCCGGCCCTCCGCGACCGAGGGCCTGTCGAGACGTCAAGTCGGCCTGCTTCCCCAGGGGCATGCATCAACCCGCGTCGGCGGGCCCGATCGGCGTCCGTCCGCGACCACTCTCAGGAGCGAATACCGATGGGTTTTGACCAGCGCACCAGGCGAGCGTGGGCGTCGGACGTCGCGAGGCTGGCGGCCGCGACCGCCGCGATGGCCGTGCTCGGCTGCGGCGGCGAGCGCGAGGCTCGCATCGCCGAATCCGGAAACGACGCCGGCAAGCTCCAGAGGGCCCTCGACAACCCTTACGGGGCCGAGATCAAGAACACCATCCGGAAGAAGAAGGGCAGCAAGTCCGCCGGATGACCCCCGGCCCGCCGCCATCGAGAACCCGAGAGCCCGAGGAGATGCTTATGTCTTCGAATCGATCGCCTCGTCGCGGCTTCACGCTCATCGAATTGCTGGTCGTGATCGCAATCATCGCGGTGCTCATCGCCCTGCTGCTGCCGGCCGTGCAGGCCGCGCGCGAGGCGGCCCGGCGGGCCCAATGCACGAACAACCTCAAGCAGATCGGCCTGGGCCTGGCGAACTACGAGAGCGCCCACACCCGTTTCCCGCTCGGGGCCTTCAACCGCAACCCGCCGGGGAACCCCTGCGACGGGTTCCACGAGCAGAGCTTCCTGATCTCGATCCTGCCGTACATCGAGCAGGGGCCGCTGTACGACAGCTACAACTTCATGATCCACTACACCGACTTCGGGATGAACCGCACGGTGCATTCCACCGGAGTCTCGACCATCTGGTGCCCCAGCGACGGCGCCGCCGCCGTCTCGGACACGCGGAGCCTCGGCTACCCGATCTACTACACGAACTACCGCGGATGCGCCGGCACCGCGTTCTACGTCGGCCGCTACTCCCAGCCGGGGTGCGACACCGTCTATGGCCAGCGCCTGGCCAAGGCCGACGGCATCCTCTACCAGCACAGCTCGGTCCCCATCGCGGGGATCACGGACGGCACCAGCAACACGATGATCGTGGGGGAACTGGCGTACGGCAAGCTCCCCCCCAACGATCGCTGGGATTGGGTCTGGTGGTTCTCCGGCAATAACGCGGACACGCTGGCCAACACCCTCTACCCCATCAACCCCCAGAGGAAGCTCAACGAGGGCTATGTCAACACGGGGCAGCTCGGCATCAACGTGGCGATCATGTTCCATAGCTTCTCAAGCTTCCACCCCGGCGGGATGAACGCGACGTTCGCCGACGGCTCGGTGCGGTTCCTCAAGGACAGCATCAACACCATGCCCTTCGACGCCGCCACCGGCCTGCCGATCGGGATGGCGCCGGACGCGAACGGCATCCTCCAGGTCCTGCCCGGCAACCAGTTCGGCGTCTGGCAGGCGCTCTCGACCCGGGCCGGCGGCGAGGTCATCTCCGCCGACTCGTACTGAGCCGATCCCGCCGAGCCCCTCCCCGGCCCACGGCGTCGCGCCCTCGCGACGCCGCGGGCCTTCGTCCCGGCGCCTCGCGCGTCGAATCACCATCGCGGAACCATGCCGATGAGATCGAGCCTGCACCGCCGCCGTTTCCTCTCCCTGGGGACCGCCAGCCTGGCCTCGCTGTCGATCGGGGCGTTCCCCGAGAAGAAGCCGGGCTCGCGGAAGCCCGTCGTGATCGCCAGCGGCTGGGAGAAGACGGTCGAGATCGCGATGGACATGGTGCGCCAGGGGGCCGACCCGCTCGACGCGGCCGTCGCCGGCGTGGCGATCGTCGAGGCCGACCCCAACGAGCATTCCGTCGGCCTGGGGGGGACGCCGAACGAGGAGGGGGTGGTCGAGCTGGACGCCTCGGTCATGCACGGGCCGACCCACGGCGGCGCCGGCGTCGCCGGCCTGCGCAACATCGCCCATCCGGCGGCCGTTGCGCGGACCATCCTCCAACGCACCAAGCACGTCCTGCTCGTCGGCGACAACGCCCTGAAGTTCGCCAGGGAGCACGGCTTCCCGGAGCAAGATCTGCTCACCGAGGAGACGCGGCGCGCCTGGATCGCCTGGAAGGAGTCGCGGCTCCGCGGGGCGCGGATCCCGGAGACGGTGGCCTCGCTGACGCCGACGGTCCGGGACCTGGTGGAGCGGCCGACGCACGGCACGATCCATTGCTCGGTCCTGGACACGCACGGCGACTTCGGGGCCGTGACGACGACCTCCGGCCTGGGCTACAAGGTCCCCGGCCGCGTGGGGGACTCGCCGATCCTGGGCGCGGGGCTGTGGCTCGACAACGCCGTCGGCTCGTGCGGGTCGGTCGGCCTCGGCGAGGTCAACCTCCTGAACTGCGCCTCGTTCCTCGTCGTCGAGAACCTCCGGCGGGGGGCCAAGCCCAAGGACGCGCTCGTCGCGACCACCAGGCAGATCGTCGAGACGACGATGCGCGACCCGCGCTTCCGGACCGACGACGGCAAGCCGGCCTTCGACGTGGTGTTCTACCTGCTGACCAAGGACGGCAAGTACGCCGCCGCGAACATCCACGGCCCGGCGAACATCGTCGTGGCCGACGGCGACACGATCAAGACGGTCGACTCGGCCACCCTGATCGACTGACGCGGGGGGCGGGGCGGACGCTCGCCCACCTTGCTCCGAAGACCGCCGGCCTCGTGGAGTCCGGGATCGGAACCCCCCGGACTCCACGAGGGAGGTCGCCGTCGCGCGGGAAGGAGACGCAATCCCATGCCCTTACGTCCAACCTGGATCGCCCGGTTCGTCGCCGTTGCCCTGCTGTGCCCGGCGGTCGCCCTGGCGGCCGATCCCGATCCCGACCCGCCCGGCTGGCGCCTGGTCTGGAACGACGAGTTCGACGGGGATCGCGTCGACCCCGACAAATGGAGTCCATGCGAACGCGGGTCGTCGGACTGGAACGACACCATGACGTCCGACCCGCGTTGCTTCGAGATCGGCGGCGGGACGCTCAGGCTCATCGGCCTGGTCAACCCGGACACCGCGAAGGACCCCTCCCCGTTCCTCACCGGCGGCGTCACGACGAAGGGCAAGCACGCGTTCCGGCACGGCAAGGTCGACGTCCGCGCCCGCTTCAAGTCCGCCCGAGGGGCGTGGCCCGCGCTCTGGATGCTCGGTGCCGAAGGAGGATGGCCGAGGAACGGCGAGATCGACCTGATGGAGCATCTGAATTACGACGAGAAGGTCCATCAGACCGTCCACTCGCATTACGCCAACGAGGTGGACAGGTCGCGGAAGGACCCGCCGAAGCACACGACCGCGCCGATCGCCCGCGACGACTGGAACACCTACGGGGCCGAGTGGGACGCGGACAAGATCGTCTTCACCGTGAACGGCGAGCCCACGATGACGTATCCCAGGATCCCGGAGAAGGGCCCCGACCAGTGGCCCTTCGACGGGCGGTTCTACCTGATCTTCTCGATGCAGATCGGCGGGAAGTGGGTCGGCGAGGCGGACCCGAAGGACTACCCCGCCCACATGGAGATCGACTGGGTCCGGGTCTACGAGAGGCCCTGACCGGGGAGTCGGGGTCAGCGGCGGGTGGGGGCGGGGTCGGGGGCGGCGATGACGGCGGAGCGGGAGGGGGAGGTGATCCAGCAGGTGAACTGCTCGGGCCGGCCGGACTTGGGCTCGGCGGCGACGCGGTAGCCGCGATAGACGGTCTTGCTCGCGCCGTCGGCCTCGTGGATGGTGATGGCGACCGAGAGGTTCCGGTCGGCGCCGAGGATCTCGACGTCGTCCAGGGTCACCTTCTCCTTGTCCGCGTTGCCGCCGCCGGCGGAGACCTCGACGGTCTTGGCGGTGAAGCGGCAGGTCGCGTTGGCCGGCTTGACCTCGATCTTGCAGCCCTCGCCCCGGGTCCCCGAGGAGACGGCGATCTCCAGCACGACCTTCCGCCCCGAGGCCGCCGCGGCCTTGGGCTTCTCGGCCGTCGGGGCGGGCTTCGCCTTGGACCCGGCCGCGGCCTCCTGGCCGGAGAGCGACGGGGCGAGCGCCGAGGCGGTCAGGAACCCCGCGGTCAGCGCCCAAACCTTCCAGAACCTGATCCGCATCGGTTCGACTCCATTCCGAGAGGCCCGGGCGGCCCTTCCTGGGCCGGCCCCCGTCGCTCGATCGACCGCCGCCGAGGCCGGCCGCCTCGCGCCCGATCGATCGGACCGTATTCGCCGCGCATTGGGTGGCTCGACGCGGCCGGGGGGCCGACGTCTCCGCCGAGGCACACGCTCGCCCGGGTCGGCGATCGCGACCCGTGACTTGAGGCTTCTTCGAGGTGGGCCGCAGATTACCCCCCCCGCCCCGCCCCGGCAAGGTCAACCTGGGCGGGGCCCGTCCGGCCGCGAGGGCCGGATCAGGTGTGGCGGAGGATGACGCCTTCCTGGAAGAAGACGATGGCCTGGGCGATCCCCTCGGCGTGGTCGGCGATGCGTTCCAGGTTGCGGGCGGAGTTCAGCAGCAGGAGCCAGCCGTCGAGCTGGTCGGGATTGGCGGCGGTCTGCTCCTTGAGGTGGCGCCTGATGTTGCGGTAGGCGTCGTCGATCCGCTGGTCCTCGGCGATCAGCCGCCTCGCGGCGTCGGCGTCGGCGTCCACCAGCAGCGCCTGGGCGGCCTGCACCTGCTTCAGGACCGAGCGGGCCATGTCCTTCAGCGACTCCGGCGCGATGACCTCGGGGTGCTTGCGGGCGAGCTTCCGGGCCCGGCGCGCCACCCGCAGGGCCAGGTCTGCGATGCGCTCCCAGTCGCGATTGACCTTCAGCACGGTGGCCATCCGGCGGAGGTCGGAGGCGACGGGCTCGAAGAGGGCGAGGATCCGCAGGGTCTCCTGCTCGATCCGGACCTCCTTGCGGTCGGTCTCCTCTTCCTCCTCCTTCACCTCGGCGATCAGCTCCAGGCGCCCCTCGCAGACGGCGAGGACGCACTTCTCCAGCGAGCCGACCACCGACTCCCCCAGCGCCACGAGATCTTTCCAGACCGCGTCTTGCTCGCGGAATGCCAGTCGCGGCTGCCCGCCGGTCGCGGGGCCCCTGTCGTAAGGTCGGCTCGACGCCATCGTGCGGGCTCCAGTCTTTTCGAGACGGCGCGGGGACGGGACCGGGCTTCGGCGCGGGCGTCGCTTCGCGGGCGAGATCTGTCGAGCGCTATTCTTCGCCGAGGGGGGTAGGGATGCAAGGCCGAAAAGGGCCCGAAGGCCGCGTCGGGCCCTCAACAGAAGGGCTTCAGGGCCCGACGCATGGCGGTCGCGTCGGGATAACGCTCCTCGGGGTCGCGGGAGAGGCACTTGGCGATGACGGCGGCGAGGCCGGCGGGGACGTCGGGGCGACGGTCGTGGATCGGGATGGGCTGGTCCTCCAGCAGCATCTTGATCAGGTCGCCCCCCCCCTCGGGCTCGTCGTAGATATACTTGGCGGTGAGCAGGAAGTAGAGGGTCGCGGCGGTGGCGTAGAGGTCGGCCTGGGGGCGGACGGTCTTGAAGTCGGTCATCTGTTCCGGCGGCATGAACGGGATGGTCCCGCGCATCTCGCCGGAGAACGTCAGCCCGGAGAGGCCGACCTCGCGGAAGCTCTTGGCGAGGCCGAAGTCGGAGATCTTGGCGACCGAGCCCGCGGGCGTCTGGTCGATCAGGATGTTCTCGGGCTTGATGTCGCGATGGACGAAGCCGCGGCGGTGGGCCTCGCCCAGCCCCTTGAGGATCTGGCAGGCCAGGCGGCTGGCCTGGTCGGTGGGGTAGCGCCCGGGGTCCAGCTTGGCGAGGGCCTCCAGGTTCGGCCCCTGAACGAACTCCATCGCGAACCAGAACTGCCCGCGCGTCATCCCCTGCTCGTGCCACTCGACGATGTTCGGGTGGCGGATCTGGCTGATGACCGACATCTCGCGCTGGAAGCGGTCGATGGCGGCGCGGGTGGTGGCGGTCTCGGGCATGATCAGCTTCAGGGCCACCATCCGGCCGCTGGCGTTGTGGCGGGCCTGGTAGACCACCCCCATCGCCCCGCGGCCCAGCTCGCGCACGGTGGTGTAGTGGGGGACGGGCTGGGGGAGGCCGGCGGCCTCGGTCCGGCAGCTCGCGCACCACCACTCGACCGGCTCGCGCGGCCCGTCGCCGATCGAGCCGTTGATCGTCAGGCTCAGCGGAGCCGTCGCGCCGCAGCCGGCGCAGGAGATCGGCTCGCGCGAGGGGATGGCGATGCTCGACGACGGGGGCGGGACCGAGGGGGAGGGCTTGGACTCGACGGTGATCCGGAACAGGCTCTGGCCGGCGGCGATCACGTCCCCGGAGGTCAGCCGCGCCCGCTCGATCCGCTCGTTGTTGACGAACGTCCCGTTGGTGCTGTCCAGGTCGCGAAGCTCGCAGCGCGGCGGGTTGACCTCGATCAGAAAGTGGTCGCGCGACAGCGCCGCGTCGTTGATCGGGCAATGGACGAACTGCGACCGCCCGACGATGAACGTGTCATGCCGGTCGAACGTGAAGGTCCGCCCCTCGCGGGGGCCCTTGAGGACTTCCAGGATCACGCGCATCACGGCTTCCCGGGGTCGATCCACGTCGCGGCCAGGCGACGCGCCTCCCGCGTGAGGACATCGCCCCTGATTCATAGTATCCTGGCGTCCAGCGATCGGGCCGCCCCGCGCTTATTTTGTCAACCCAGGCAAGCATCCATCACGGGGCGGCCGAGGGGCCTTCCGACGGGCCGAATCCGAAGCTCTTGATGATCAATTCGGCCTGGTCGCGGAAGGCGATGTGGGGGTCGCGGACGGTCATGGCGGTCACGACGAGGGTCTCGTCGCGGGTGAACTGGACGACGTAGTAGTCGGCGTAGATGCGCCCGCTCCGCACGGCCGCCTGGCCCCCGGGCGGCTTCAGCGCGGCCTCCAGGCGGTAGACGCGGCGGTTGAGCGGCCCCCACACCTCGTCCTTCAGCCAGCCGGAGTCTCCCATCAGGATCTCCTGGCCCTGGGCGCGCCAGGTCTGCACCAGCTCCTTCTTGTGCTCCAGGGGGTCGGCGGCCAGCTTGTCCTTGGTCGGGTCGCCCGTCTTGGGGACGAGGTTCAGCGAGACGACGTCGGACCCCTCCAGGCGGCGGTCGACCATGTCGATCCCCCCTTCCGGGGTGATCCGCTGGATCTTCAGGCTCTGGGGGTGGTCCAGGTGGAACCGGCCCCGGGGGTCGTCGTAGGTCACCCACGTGTGCGCCGGGTCTTCCGGCGGGGCGTCGGGGGCGATCATGGGGAGGGCGGCCTCGGGGCCCATCTCCGACGGCCTGGCGCGGCGGGCGATGACCAGCTCGCGGGAGCGGGTCAGGCTCAGCCGGCCGGTCTCGTCGTCGGGGAGCGGGGAGGTGGAGGTCTCGGCCATGCGGATCTCGGAGATCCAGCCCTCGGCCTCGACGGCCGCCCGCGCCTTGCCCGGCTCGGGGGCGGCCGGCGTCCCGCCTTCCTGGGGGGTTTCGAAGGCGAAGTCGACGCGCGCGTTCAGCGCCACGTCGTTCGACTCCAGCAGCAGCTCCCCCTTGATCGCGAAGACCGCGGTCATGGAAGTGGAGCCGGGCTCCGTCGCGCGGACGTCGAGCAGCTCGACCTCGACGTCGTACCCTTCCTCCAGGGGCATCTCGCCCAGCAGCATCGCGACCGAGGCGCGGGGGGCCGGCCAGCGGTCGCCGACCCGCCGGGGGGTGCCGGGGAGCAGCGTCGCGAGCTGGGGGAGGAACGGGTTGGAGGTGATCCGCTCGAACTCCAGCTGGCGGAGCTTCCGGCCGTCGCTCAGGTTGTAGAGCGCGACCGGCTGCCCCGGCGCGATCCGATACCAGAGGGTGAGCTGCTCCAGGAACCCGGGGTTCTGGAACGGGCGGTGTTCCTTGAGCGTGGTCGACATCCGCGCCCGCTCGTATCGCCTGACGACGTCGGTGGCGGCGCCGGCCGGCGTGACCTTCACGGCCCGCTCGGTGTAGATCGTCTGGAGCGTGGCCTCGTTCGTCTCGGGGGCGCCCCCGGCCCGCTCGCGGGAAAACTTGAGCTTCTCGCGCGCGCCCACCTGGTACTGCGACAGCCGCGCGGGGTTCGCCTGGTCGGGCGCGGGGGAGTAGCGCTCGCTGAACCGGTACCAGAGGCTCAGCGGCTGGGCCTCGCCCGCCTGGGCCGCGTCGGCGGCCGGCGGGAGTTCCTCGGCCGGCGGGGCCTGGCCCCGGGTCGCGGCCGGGACGCACGCCAGCAGGGCCAGCCAGGCGAGCGGCGCCAACGCCCGGCCCCCCCGTCGCGCCGACGCCTCGCCCCTCCGCCCCGTCGCTCGACCCCGCGTGTCAGTCATGTCGTCGCGCCTTCCATATAGGGATGGATGACCAAGGCGTCCATTCGAGGGCTCCCCAGGGTTTACCATAGCCTTCGGGCGCGTGCCGAGGGAACCCCGGGGATGGTTTCGGCGGTTAGGAGCCGCCGGCGAGGCGGACCCTGAGGTCGTCCAGGATCTCCGCGGTCCTGGAGGCGCCGAAGCGGTCGCAGCCAAGCTCCACGACCTCGATGGCCTGGTCGAGCGTCCTGACGCCGCCGGCGGCCTTGAGCTTGACCGAAGGGGGGGACGACTTCCGCATCAGGATCAGATCCTCGTGGGTCGCGCCCCCGGTCCCGTAGCCGGTGGAGGTCTTCACGTAGTCCGCCCCGACCTCGCCGCAGATCCGGCAGAGCTGGACCTTCTGGTCGTCGGTCAGGTAGCAGTTCTCGAAGATGACCTTCACGATCGCGCCGCCGGCGTGGGCGACGTCGACGACCGCCTTGATGTCCGCCGAGACGGCCGCCCACTCGCCGCCGATCGCCTGGCCGATGTTGATGACCATGTCCAGCTCGGTCGCGCCGTCGTCCATGGCCCGCCTGGACTCGTCGGCCTTGACGGCGGTGAGGTGGCCGCCGTGGGGGAAGCCGATGGTCGTGCCGACTTCCACGCAGGTCCCGCGCAGGAGCCGCGCCGCCAGGGGGACGGCGAACGGCTTGATGCAGACGCTGGCCACGCCGTACTCGGCCGCCAGGATGCAGCCGGCCTCCATCTCCGGCGTCGTCAGCGTCGGCTGGAGCAGCGAATGGTCGATCCGCCTGGCGATCAGGTCGTAGGTCAATTCCAGGGCCATGCTTCGCGCTCCGTGTTCGCCGGGTGGTTGGGACCCCGGCGATTGTGGCCTCGCGTCGCCCCGGTGGCAAGGCCCCGCGCGGGCTCGGGACTTCCGCGTCTTTCCTCGTCGCGCGAAGTTGGCTTCGTTCGCGCGCCGCGTGTTTCCATGGCTTTGGCGCAAGTGATTTAACGGCTGTGTATTGCCGTAAATTTTCGGTGGCTTCGTTCGTCGTTTTCGAAGTGGTTTTTTCGCCTTTCCGTCCCCCTGGCCAGCCGCCTGCGAGGGCCTTCGCGCTTCGGAGATAGCGCCGGTCGCGTGCCTCGTTGTGGTGCGGGCGTCCCGCCTGCACGCACGAGCCGACGCCGTGCAGGCGGGAC
>NZ_JBBCIR010000027.1:0-72560 GCF_037189885.1 Paludisphaera sp. | reverse complement strand
GAGCTGATCCAGGGCTTCGTGGTGGCGATGAACCTCGAGACCACCGAGGAAGAGCTGATGCACACCATCTTCCCGCATCCGACCCTGTCGGAGACGATGAAGGAGGCCGTGCTCGACGCCTATGGCAAGGTGCTTAACGCTTGAGACCTGCGACTGCGCGCTTGCCTTTGGAGGGCGCTAGCGCAGGTCGATCCTGATGCCGACGCCGATGAAGTTCGAACCGGACTTCTTCGGCGCGATCAGGCCGAAAACGCCGGACCGATGATGCAGCCGGAGGCGCAGCTCCTGCTGGCGGCGCCGCGCGGGCGCGCCGGCCGTCGCCAGGAGTTCGGCCGTCGCGCGGTGGACGGCGCGATAGAGCGCGGTGTTGGGCCTGGCCAGCGGGTGGCTCGACGGGATCACGATCGCGAAGGTCAGCTCGTGCTCGTGCCAGATGGCACCGCCGCCGGTGGCGCGGCGGACCTTCGCGGCGGAGCGCCAGCGGGGCTCGCGGTCGGTCTCCGCCCAGGGCTGGAAGTAGCCGAGGCTGAGGGTGGGCTCGGACCAGCCGTAGGTCCGGAGCCAGGCCGCCGAGGGGTCGCGGGCGACTCGCCCCAGCATCGCCTCGTCGATCGCCATGTTGGTCGGCCCCGGGGCGACGCGATACGGTAGGACTCGGCAGAGCATGGGGATCTCAGGGTCGGGGCTGGGACGTTTCCTTCGCGCTGGATTCTATCCCGACTGGGGCGGCACGACCAACGTCGGCGCGAGGATCGCGATCGGCGGGGTCATCGCCCGAAGATGTCGGAATGGGTCCCCGTCCGGTACAACCGAAGTTCGGACCCGTGGACGCCGTAGATCAGCAGCCAATCCGGCTCGACGTGGCAATCACGGCGCCCTTTCCACTCTCCAGACAGGGCGTGATCGCGATGACGGGCGTCCAGGGGACGGCGCGCGCGGATCGTCTCGACGACGTCGGCCAGCTTCGCCAGGTCCTTGCCGCGGGCTTTCTGGCGTTCGACGTCGCGGCGGAACTGCGTGCCGGGCACCAGGCGCAAGGGCGGCGGGGGATCGGGATCGGGGGGCGGCTTCTTCCGCGCCATCCGTTAGACGCCCCAGTCGGCGAACATATCCGCGGCGCTGTCGTAGGCGGATACGCCTTCGCCGGCGTCGACATCGCGGATCGCGCGGCGGGTTTCCTCGTTGAAATCGGGCTCGTCGGAGAGCGGCTCGATTTCAACGAGGCCCACGCGGGCCCGGGCCCGGGCCTGGACCAGCTTCACGAGTTGGTCCGCGAAGGCGTCGGGCCGACCGGTCGGCCTGGGACGCATGGCGGCCAGGACGTCGACGGCCTCGGGGGGGAGGCGGTCGAGGATCGAGTCCATCAAACCGTCGAGGGATGGGATTTCGTGGGCGGCGGCCATGACCTGATTATATCCGTCGGCCAGTGTCGCCGGGAAGGCGAACGATCCGGACGACCTCCGGCCTGGAACGGTCGCAAGTGGCCTTGGGACGCACCCGGCGTCCTTGTTACAGTTTCATCTGGGACGACGCGCGGGGACGGATCGAGCGGAATGAGGCGACGATGAAGACGCCCGGGCGGTGGCGGCTGTCGACGATGATGGCCCTTCTGTACGCCGTGCAGGGGGCGTTCTGGCCCTTGCTGGGCGTGCATTTGCTGGAGCTGGGGATCGACGGCCGCTGGCGGGGGCTGATCTTCGCCTCGCAGGCCGTCGCGGCGACGCTCCTCCCGCTGGGGGCGGGGCAGCTGGTGGATCGGCTGATGCCGACGCGCACGTTCCTCGTGGTGTCGTACGCGGTCGGGACGCTGATCCTGGCGGCGCTGGGATCGGGGTGGATCGTCGGTCCCGGCCCGCTGCTGGCGACGTTCTTCCTGTACTTCTGCGTCGCGATGCCGTCGCACAGCCTGGCCAGTTCGCTGGCGCTGCGGAACCTGGACGCGCCCCGGAGCGAGTTCGCGGCGGTGCGACTCTGGGGGACGGTGGGCTGGATGGCGGTCGGCTGGGGCGTCTCCGGCTTGATGCTGGCGCTGGGGGGCGGCCGGGCTCGCCCCGGCGGCATGCACGAGGTCTTCTGGCTGGCGGCGGGCCTGTCCGCCGCGATGGCGGCGTACTGCCTGGTCCTGCCGCGGACGCCCCCCCTGGCGCGCGAGGACGGCGGCCGGACGTCGCTCCGCAAGGGGCTGGAGCTGCTGGGGGAGCGGGACGTCCGGGTCTTCCTGATCACGACCTTCGGCGTCTTCCTGACCATGCCGCTGGCGTACCAGGTGATCCCCGGCTACCTGGCGGCGCGGGGCATGCCTCGCGAGTGGGTCTCCACGGCCGTGTCGATCAACCAGGTCCCGGAGATCGCGGCGCTGGCGGTGATGCCGTGGTTCCTGGGCCGGCTGGGCTACAAGGGGACGATGGCGGTGGGGCTGGGGGCGTGGTTCCTGCGGTACCTGGTCCTGGCGGCCCACCCGCCGCTCTGGCTGGCGGTGGGCGTGGGGGTGTTGCAGGGGGTGGGGATCGCTTGCTTCTCGATCGGCGGCCAGGTGTTCCTGGACGGGCGCGCGCCGGCGACCCATCGCGCGAGCGTGCAGGCCGTCTTCCTGGTGGTCTCGACGGGGCTGCCGTCGCTGCTGGGGAGCCTGGCGGCCGGCGAATGGCTGCGGCGGACCGTCCCGGGAGACGACCCCTGGGTCTTCCTCGTCCCTTGCATCCTCACCGGGGCGCTGCTAATGTATTTCACGAGGGGCTTCCGTTCGTCGCAAGTCTCGACCGCGGAACGTCCCGCCGCGTCGCGCGTGGACGTCGACGCCGGCCCTCCCCAGCGAATCCATACCATGCGAGGCGCGGCGGCGAGCGTCGGGGACCAGGTGACGGAGACGGCCGATGGGTGACTATCTCCGCCTATTGACCGCCGACGCCCACGACGTCCCCCTGGCGGCCCTCCAACGGGCCGTCCCGTTCGGGGCGGTCTGGTCGGTCGACCACCCCGGCATGCTGGGGAACTACCTGGCGATCGGGCCCGAGGCGGAGGATCTCCACCACGTCTGGGCGACGGTCGAGCGCAACCCCGTCGGCCCCAATACGTTGGGTGCCGAGGAGGTCGCGGAGTTCATCGACAGCCTCGAGGCCGGCGGCCCCCCATCCGCGTCCCGCTGGCTGGGCGAATACATGGAAGGCGTTCGCGAGATCTACGCCATCCGGCTCTACGCCGAGGCCATCCGCCGCCGCCCCGAGGCGCTCGACGCCGTCCACGCCGTCCGCTCCGCCCTCCGCGACGAGGTCGGGGGCATCGGCCAGTGGGACGGCCAGGGCTTCACCAACGAGGACGACCACCTCGTCTGGATCAGCGCCTCGACCGCCCTGAAGGGGACCGTCGACGCCGCCCTGCTGGACGAGTCGACCGGCCTCTGGATCCCCTTCGACCTCGACCTCGACGACCCCCGCGCCCGCGCCGCCTTCCTCCGCGGCGAACTCCCCGAGCCCGGCCGATCGGCCCCCGAGGATTGACGTCCGCGCCCGTCGACGGGCTCATTCCGGCGGGAGCAACTCGGGGTTCCAGACAACCTCCCAGAGATGTCCGTCGGGATCCTGGAAGTATCCCGCGTATCCGCCCCAGAACGTGTCCCGGGCGGGCTTCACGATCGTGGCGCCGGCGTCGGCCGCCAGCCTCATGACGGCGTCGACCTCCTCGGGCGAGGCGACGTTGTGGCCGAGCGTGAACTCGGCGGCCCCCCGGGGCCCCGGCGTGAGACCGGCGTCGCGGGCCAGGCTCTCGCGGGGCCAGATCGCCAGCTTCAGCCCCGGTTGCAGGTCGAAAAACGCGACGGCCCCGTGGTCGAACTCCTGGCCGACGATGCCGTCCGTAGGCAGGCGGAGCCCGTCCCGATAGAACCGGAGGGATCGCTCCAGGTCGTCGACGCCGAGTGTGATGACGCTCAATCGGGGCTTCATGTCGATATCACTCCGTCGTGGTGTCGCGGCCCCGCGGCGAGATACAGGCGCCACTCGCGCGGGTGCCGCCAGCTAGAGTTCTTCGGCGTCTGACCCGCCGCTTCGGAGCGCGCGTCCGATATCATCGGCGGTCCCCGCCACGGCGGGCCCACAGCCGGGCGGCAAGTGTTCGATCACGATGTCCAACGCCTCCTCCACGTTCCCACCTCCGAGGTCTTCCCCGGCGCTGCCCTCCACTCGGTATCGCTTGTCACCGGAAGGGGCAACCGACGGGGTATCGCGCGTGAAGGGATATCCCGTGCAACGGCTGAAGCAAAGCCGATCCAAGCTCGTGAAAGGGAAGAGTTGCCTCAACGCGGGGCGCTCGGACGCCGATGCGATAACCTCCCCCAACCCGGGAATCGATCTGGGGACGGCTTTCAGGTACGCCCGCCAGCGTTCCTCGACCTCCATGCCCTGCTCGTAGGACCATGCGTCCTTCCTCGCCTCGACGAAGTCGAAGGCGCTCGTCATGTCCCCCGCCGTGCGGTTTGACCCGACCCACCGATCGATGGCGATCGCCACGCTTTCGAGGTCGGGCGTCCCGCCAGAAGCGAGCATCACGCCACGACTCCAAAATTCGACCATGAACAGCCTTTCCTTGGCCGCGATGAATGCTTGGGCCTCCCTATCCGCCCATCTCACGGTGGCGCACACCACGGGGCTGATGCATCCGTCGAGTTCGATGACCCGCATCGAGGAGTCGATCCGCGTGAAGGCCGCGCGAAGGGCTCCGGCCAGTCCGCCATGCTCGATGAGGTCGGGATAGAGCGATCTGGCCCTCTCATCCATCGCGATTTCTCCGCAACGCCGACCTCCGCGACCGGACCGTGCCGCGCCGCGTCTTCTCGACCATTCGACCTTCGAGCATTGCTGCAGCAGGCGTGTCGAGCACTCGCTCGTCCCGAACCTCGGGGCAGGAGGGTCGTGCCCTAGCCCGGCGCGGAGTTCGCCACGCCAGCCTTGCCGCCCCGCATGTGTCCGATTGGTTTCTGGTCCGCGCGTTCCGCTATTCGGCGGAACCACCGAAACCATTCCCGAATTAGCATTCACTGTTACGGCAAGCGCTCAAGGGAGGTCGCCGATCGTCGGCCGATAGCGTAGCCACCGGTCCTCCCCGGGGCGTCGATAGAGCAGGCTACCGCACCGGGGGCACTCCCACAGACAGCCCTCCATCTCCTGGCTCGCGTAAGGCTCTCGTGGAACTGGTCCGACTCGGTAGTGCCCAATGGGGGAAGCATGCCCCCGCGCTCGAATTCGCGGAGCTGATATGACCGCCAGACGTGGTGGTCGTGCTCCACGGCGTCTCGGTCGCGAACCACCCGCGACGATTCGTCCGGGCGGCCGGTGTCGCTGAACACGTAACCGCAATCGCAGGCGATCTTCCCCAGTTGCTCCCCCCGGTGCCCGGCTGGCACCCTGGTCGACGGCGGTTACCACGCCAGCCAACGGATGGACAAAGGGCGGCCCCGGCCGCCCCGGATGGGGCCAGCCATGACATCCTCGCATCCGACAAACGCCCCGTGCCAGTGTTTCTCGCCCGGGGTTGGCTCCCTGGATTATCGGCGCGCCCCGAGGCCCACTCCCCTATTCCTCGTCGCGATCCTGGCCCGGGGCCCGCGGACGGTCGCCGGTTGGACCGGGGCGGTCCAACTCGGCGACCAACCTCGGGTCCTGTTACATCGCCGCCGGCGTAAAACCGGGGCCGGGAGGAGACCACGATTGGCGGCCGCTGGACGCGGCGGTGGAGATCTTCGAGCGAAGTCGATCGTGGCGTCGTGGGCATGGATTCGAGGGCCCGAGCGGTGGACAATGGCCGGGCGGGTCGCCGCCGACCCGGTCGCCGACGCGGGCCTGTCGCGCGTGGCCGGGAGCGACGGCGAACGATCGCTCCATCCGCGCCCAAGGACGAACATACCGATGAAGAAGCTCCACCTGATCGCCATGGCGTGGCTCGTGGGCGCCTCGCTCGCCCCGGCGGGGGCCCAACCACCCGCGCCCGGGGGGGAGAAGCCGTTCGTCTACATCGACACCGACATGGCGGCCGAGGTCGACGACCCGTTCGCGGTCTACCGGGCGCTGATCGCGCCGGAGTTCGAGATCGTCGGCCTGTCGTCCATCGGCTGGCAAGGCCCGCTCGACTTCCCCGTCAACACGCGGGCCAGCCAGAGGATGAACGAGGAGATGCTCTCGCTCCTGGGGCTCCGCGACCGCGTCTCGCACCCGATCGGCGCCATGAGCCCCATGCCCGGTCCCGAGACGCCGGTGGACTCCCCGGCGGCGCGCGACCTCATCGCCAGGGCCAGGGCCGTGCCCGAAGGGCGCAAGCTCCAGGTGTTCGTCCTGGGCGCGTATACCAACGTCGCCTCGGCGCTGCTGCTCGACCCCGCCATCAAGGAAAAAATGACGGTTCACGTGATGGGGTTCCGATTCGACGACGAGCGGCTCACCCCGACCGAGTCCAACACCCGGGGCGACCTCCACGCCGCCGCCCACCTGCTCAAGTGCGGCGTGGAGTTGAAGGCGATGGTCAACAGCACGCTCCGCCATTTCCAGTGGAGCAAGGCCGACGTCGACGCCCATTTCAAGGGCAAGGGGGGCGTCCGCGACTACCTGGTCGACCGCTGGGAATCCTACGCCCCCCGGGACCCCGAGCGGACGTTGTGGGATATCGCGGTGTTCGAGGCGGTCCTGCGCCCCGAGTTGGCGACGTTGACCGAGATCGAGCACGAGGGCTCCAAGGTTTACGTCTGGACCCGCGTCGACATCCCGGGCATGAAGGCCGACTTCTGGGAGGCGACGAAGGCCGACCCGGTCGTGATCTCGCGGGGCGAGGCGGCGCACCGATATCAGGCCTTCCCGGACGCCCTCCGCCTGAAGAACGGCGACATCCTGGTCGCCTTCTACGCGGGCTACAACCACGTCTCGCTGGCGACGGACGATTTCCCGCTCGGAGGACGCCTTTGCGTCGTCCGGTCGTCCGACGAGGGCCGCACCTGGTCGGAGCCGGCCGTCCTGTACGACGACGCCGACGACAACCGCGACCCGCACCTCGCCCAACTCGACGACGGCACGGTGGTCTGCTCGTTCTTCTCCATAGCGGAGAAGGGCCGCCGGCGCCTGGAGCGATCCGACGACCCCAGGAACTACGAGCTGGAGCGGACGGAGACCGGCGTCCAGGTCGTCGTCAGCCACGACGACGGCCGGACGTGGGAGGCCGAGGCCCGCGAGATCATCCCGGGCTGGGTCTGCTCCGCTCCTGTCCGCCAGCTACCCGACGGCATGTGCGTCCTGGGGCTCTATCGCGGCGACAAGTCGGGCCTCAGCGTCGCCGGCACCGCCCGCTCGACCGACCGCGGCCGGACCTGGGAGGCCCCCGTCGAGATCAAGGCGCCGGAGGGGGTCGGCCTCAACGCCGAGACCGACGTGATCCGACTGGCCGACGGCCGCCTGTACGCGGCGATGCGGTCGTTCACCGACGACATGTACTTCGCGACCAGCGACGACGACGCCCGGTCGTGGTCGACCGCCGAGAAGGCGGGCTTCCCCGCCCACGCCCCGCACCTGAACCGCCTGGGCGACGGCCGGATCATCCTGGGCCATCGCCTCCCGAAGACCTCGATCCACGTCAGCGACGACGAGGCCAGGACCTGGCGCGGGCCGTTCCAGATCGACGACTGCATCGGCGCCTATCCCGCCACGGTCGAGCTGAAGGACGGCGGCGTCCTGATCGTCTACTACACCGAAGGGGGCGGCAGCGCCATCCGCGCCCGCCGCTTCCGCCTCGCGCCGGATGGCGTGGAGTTCCTGCCGCTTTGAGGATGGGAGAATCGTGGGGGTTTGAAAACCGAGGCGGCGATGGATGACCAGTCGGAAGCCCGAGCCGGCCGTCGGGCCGGAGCCGTGCCCCCGATCAATCGGCGTCGTCGCCATCATCACCGAAAAGACCGAGTTCCTCGGCGAGCACCGACCCGACGTCCCGCGCGCCGTGGAGCACGCGGACCACTTCGATGCCGTCGGGCGTTGGGCGGTAAAAGACGATCCAGCTACGGAATTTCGATATAGGCATATATCGGATGGTGGCGTATTCCAGCTCGATCGAGTCGTAGCGAGCCCCCATGCCCGGAAACCTCGCGAGACGCGCGAAGGTTGCCTCCGCCTCGGCGAGGAATCGTAGCGGAGCGGACTCGCTCCGCTCCGCGAGGTAGGCGACGGCTTGCACCAGGTCGATCCGGGCGCGGAGAAGCCGCCGGACGACGCTCACCGTCCCCGCCGCCGCGCGGCGAGTTCGATCCCCTCACGCCCGATGTCGTCCCATTCCTCGGAGGTCATGGGCGCGGAGGGACCGCTCTCAAGCCCTTCGGCGAGCTTGCTCTCCAGGGCCTGTCGGGCTTCCCGCTTCTGGGCCTCGCGGATGAGCGAGTGGAGATACTCGCTCACCGTGACGAAGCCTTCCTTGCGGGCCTGAGACTCGACGAACTCCTTCATCGGGTCGGGCAACGAGACATTCACCGTGGCCATGCGCGTCACCTCTCTTCGAACAACCTAGCATCGGGGGACGTTCGTGCAAAAGGGATTCGCCCTCCCTGGTCCCGCCGTCCCCAGCGTTCGGCGAGCCAGGCGGCGAGGCGGGTTTCCAGCCAACGCCGGTCGCCGAGCCAGGGGCGGCGGGCGATGTAGCCGAGGTGGCCGCCGGCGGGGAGGAGTTCGAAGAGGACGTTCGCGGGGAATCGGACGGCGTCGAAGGCCGAGGCGGGGATGAACGGGTCGTCGGCCGCGTGGACGACCAGGCCGGGGATGGCGATCTCGGCGGCGAGCGGCCCGGCGCTGTTGCGGCGGTAGTAGTCCTCGGCGCCGTCGAAGCCGTTTCGGGGGGCGGTGTAGAGGTCGTCGAAGTCGTAGACCGAGCGCACGCGCTCGACGCCCGCCGGGCCAAGCTCCGGGAAGCGGGCGTGGAGCCGGCGCGCCTCGGCCCGGAGCCAGCGGGCGAAGCTCCGGTCGTACAGGCGGTTCGAGGGGAGCCGCATGACCCGGCAGCAGGCGGACAGGTCGATCGGCGGGTTCGCCGCGACGACGCAATCGGGCCGGGCGCCGGGGTAGGGGGGGCGCGACGCCTCGGCCGCCAGCTTCAAGGCCAGGTTCGCCCCCAGCGAGAAGCCGACGACGGCGATCGGCGAGCCGGCGGCGGAATCGGCCAGGCGGTCGACCACGGCGCGGACGTCCTCCGTCCTCCCCGCGTGGTAGATCCCCCGAGCCAGGCCGAAGCCCGCCCCGGCGCCGCGCAAGTTCATGCGGACGACCCGCGCCCCGAGGTCCAGCAGCCGCCGCGCCATGCGCCCGACATACGGGGCCTCGGCATGGCTCGCCAGGCCGTGCAGCAGGACCGCCGCGGGGTCGCCGGCGCGCCAGGAGGGGGGCGTCGAGTCCAGGGCGACGAGCCGATCGCCGTCGGGCAGTTCGACGACCTCCGCCCGCGCGGGGATGGCCGGGGGCCGGGGGCCGACGTATCGCCCGGCGATTGTCTGCGCGTGGCCGCCGCGGAACCAGGGGTGGGGGTCGAAGGGGGGATTCGGCGATTCCGGCATGGGAATTGATGTCAGGGGTCCGCGATCGGCCGAGGCCACGACGCCGCGCGCCCGAGCGCCGCCGTCGCATTGTACCCGAGGGGCGCGCCAACGTCCGGGGATCGCCGTCACGACCGGCCCATGGTCCGGGGAAATCGTCGCGGCCCCTGGGCAACATGCTCGCGATTGACTAGCATGTTTAGATTCGGTAGCTCGCGCCCCTCCCCCAGAAGCCCCGTCGCCGGGAGCGAGGAACAAGCCTGACATGGCAGACATCGTCATCATCAACCCCAAGTTCGAGCCGTCGTACTGGGGGATGGAATACATGATCGGGAATCTGGGCAAGTCGGCGAACCTGCCAGTCGCCTGCCTGCCCCTGCTGGCCGCGCTGACGCCCGAGGGGCACACCGTCACCCTGATCGACGAGAATGCCGAGCCCATCGACTTCGACCGCTGCGCGAAGGCCGACATCGTCGGCATCACCGGGATGAGCGTCCAGCGCTTCCGGATGAAGGAGATCCACGCGGAGCTGAAGGCGCGGGGCTGCTTCACGGTGATGGGCGGGCCGTGGATCACGGTGCAGGAAGACTACTTCGACGACGAGCCCCCGAACGCCATCTTCATCGGCGAGGCCGAGGAGACCTGGCCCCAGTTCATCCGCGAGTGGGAGCAGGGGCTGCACCAGTATCGGTACGAGCAAGTTGAAAAGTCGGACATGACCAAGGTGCCGACGCCTCGGTTCGACCTGCTGAAGATGAATCGCTACGCCTTCGGCAGCCTCCAGTTCTCGCGCGGGTGCCCGTTCCAGTGCGAGTTCTGCGACATCATCGTGACCTTCGGCCGGCGGCCCCGGCTGAAGACGTCGGCCCAGGTGATCGCCGAGCTGGAGGCCATCTGGAAGTCCGGCCAGCGGATCGTCTTCATCGTGGACGACAACCTGATCGGCAACAAGAAGGCGATCAAGGCGGTGCTGCGCGACGTCGTCGCCTGGCAGCGCAAGCACGGCTACCCGCTGAGCCTGTTCACCGAGGCCTCGATCGACCTGGCCGACGACGCCGAGCTTCTCGACCTGATGACCGAGGCCAACTTCGTCGCCACGTTCATCGGCATCGAGAGCCCCAGCGAGGAGGCCCTGCGCGAGACGAAGAAGTTCCAGAACGTGCGCACCGGCGGGACCCTGCTGGAGAAGATCCACCGCATCCAGGACGCCGGCATGGAAGTCTGGTGCGGCATGATCATCGGCTTCGACAGCGACGACGTCGGGATCGTCGACCGCCAGATCGAGTTCATCTCCAACAGCCGCATCTCCTTCTCCATGAGCGGCATGCTCAGCGCCATCCCCAAGACGCCGCTGCACAAGCGGCTCGGCGAGGAGGGCCGGCTGGACTATACCGACGTCTCGGAGTTCGGCACCAACATCATCCCCCTGGGGATGACCCGCGAGGAGCTCCTGGAAGGCTACCTCCGCGGCCTCAAGGAGTTGTACGACCCCAAGGCCTACTTCGACCGCACCGACGCCCTGTTCCTCCGGCCCGACTTCGAGGTCGGCGTCACCAAGAAGCGGCGGTGGTGGAAGCTCTCGGCGCGCTGGGTGCTCTTCGAGGCGCGTAGCGCGGTCGAGGCGCTCGGCCTGTTCGCCCGCCTGATGAAGAACATCCCCGAGGAGCACCTGAAGCGCGAGTACCGCGCCCGGTTCAAGCGGTTCCTCAAGGTCCACCGCCGCCCCGGGCTGGTCTTCTTCTACGTCTTCCATATGGCCATGCACTACCACGCCTGGAAGATGTCCGAGAGCATGTCCAGCCGCAGCCAGAAGCTCGTCAACTCGTTCTGAGCCGCGACGGCCGGCGGGCGGGGCGTCCCGCGCCGCCGGTTCGTGAAAAATGGTACATGCCGGCGAGAGCGGCTCCCGCCGGCGTCCAGTGTCCGAAACGACCGATTCCCTCGTCATCACAAGACCAGCGGCGCGGCCCCGGCAAGACCGGCCCCCAGGGCCGAGGGGCCCCGCGTGCCGCCGGCGTCCGATCGCCGTCGGCGACTCGCGAGCCCCTACCCGAAAGTTCCCCGAGAAGATTGCCCATGAGCACGACGACGACGACGACCGCCCGGCCGGCACAGAAGCGCCTATCCTGGTCGGCCATTTTGTATATCGGCGGCATCCACGTCCTGGCGCTGCTGGCGCTGGTCCCCTCGCTGTTCTCGTGGTCGGGCCTGCTGCTCTGCCTGGCGCTGCACTGGCTCACGGGGGGGATCGGGATCTGCCTGATCTACCACCGGCTGCTCACCCACCGCAGCTTCAAGCTCCGTCCCAAGTGGCTGGAATACCCGCTGACCGCCATCGGCTGCATGGCGTCGGAGGGGGGCCCGCTCGGCTGGGTCGCCGATCACCGCCGTCACCATGCCTACTCCGACGAGGAGATGGATACCCACTCCCCGCTGCGCGGCCTGTTCTGGGCCCACATGGGCTGGTTCATGGTGGTCGACGAGAACTCGCGCCACAATGACGCCTACTTCAAGCGCTGGGCGCCCGACCTGTTCCGCGACCCCGTGCACCGCTGGCTGGAGCGCTACTTCATCGCCTTCCCGCTCGGCCTGTTCGCCCTGACCTACGCCGCCGGCCAGTGGTACGGCGGGATGGGGCTGAGCTGGCTGGTCTGGGGCGGCTTCATCCGCACCCTGTTCGTCTGGCACACGACCTGGCTGGTGAACTCCGCGAGCCACGTGTGGGGCTACCGGACCCACGCCACCCGCGACCAGTCCACGAACCTCTGGTGGTGCGCCGCCCTGACCTACGGCGAGGGCTGGCACAACAACCACCACGCCTTCCAGACCTCGGCCCGCCACGGCCTGGACTGGTGGGAGGTCGACCCGACCTACATGACCATCAAGGGATTGCAGCTCGTCGGCATGGCCAGCGACCTGAAGCTCCCCAAGGTCCGCAAGAACGAGGACGGCACCCTCGTGGACACCGACGCCCGCCCGATCGTCCCGCCCGCCACCGCGGCGCCGGCGGCGACCCCGGCCGAGATCCTGCCCCAGGCGCAAGAAACGAGCGTCTGACGCCCGGCCCGGCCCTCGACGACACGCCGCCGCCCGCGGTCCCCGGATCGCGCGCGGCGGCTTCGCGTTCCGTCGCCCCGGAAATCCCGATCCGACGCCCCCGGGACTTGCCTTCGGGCCGTCCGGGGGCGATGATTGCCCAGTCTCCGGCGCGGGATTCCCCCGCCCGGCAACGCGCGGCCCTAGCTCAACGGCAGAGCAGGGGACTCATCAGAAAAGGTGGCGCCGGGGGGCGACCCTCGGACGCGAACCGGGTGAATTGCGGGAAACCTAACCCCCCGGGCGAGCCCCGAGGGCACGGCGATCCGCAGCCAAGCCTGGCCGGGCTCCGGTGGCCAGGAAGGTTCAGAGACTAGCGGGGTGAGCCCCAACGATAATCCCCGCCGCGAGCGCCCGGCCTCCCCTCGCCCCGTCCCGGGGCGGGGCGAGGATGAGATAGTCCAAGCCCCGTGGAAACGCGGGGGCCCTTGAATCCCTTGGTTGCAGGTTCGAATCCTGCGGGCCGCACTCTCCGCCACGCCGGAGCCCCGAGATCCCATGCTCTCCCAGGAGATAATCGACCGCTTCCTCGACTCGATCGATCCAGCGTTCCGCGCCGGGGGCCCCGACGCGGCGGACGAAGAGTCCTACTCCGGCCACGTCGACGCCCTGCAAGGCGTCTTCGCGGCCGTCGGCCGGGGGGACTTCGACGCCTACGCCGATGCCTGCCACGACGACGTCGAGCTGGACATCGCCGGCCCCCCGTCCGTGCCATTCGTCGGCGTCTGGAAGGGCCGCGACGAGGTCGTCGCGGCGACCCGCCGGAACTTCGGCATGCTGGACGCCCAGCAACCGGAAGTCGAGTCGCTCTCCGCGCGGGGGGACCACGTCGTCCTCATCCTGCGCGAGCGGGGCCGCTACATCGCGACCGGCGCGGACTACCGCTGGCGCGCCGCCCAGGTCTTCACCTTCGAGGAGGGCAAGCTCCGACGAATCCGCGAGATCATCGTCGAGGAGCCGACCTGATCGCCGGCCCTCGTCAGGGGTTGGGCGGATCCAGCGGAGGCATCGGCTCCAGTTGAATCTCGATCGGCTCGGGCTCCCGCGACGGGGCCAGTCTGGCCCCTTGCCCCTGGAGGTTCCCGAGGCGGACGTCCAACCAGATGCGCCCCATGGGGAGGTCGTCGAGCCGGAAGCGGCCCTCGTCATCGGTGCGCGTCGCGATGGGGGTCGTCGTCCGGGATGAGTAGTACACGACCCTCGCGCCGACGACCGGCTTGCGATCCGGGTCGACGACCGTGCCGATCAGCGAACCTCCCGGGCCGAGCACGGCGTCGGGCATCTTCACCGGCCCCTCGGCCGGGAGCCTAACCGGCTCGACGCCGGCCGGCGCGAAACCGGTGCGTGAGACGGTCAATTCGACCGAGGTGGGCCTTGATCCGCCCCACGTGGCGGGGACGTCCGCCAGCCGATAGCGGCCCTGCTCGTCGGTCGTCGCGCGGCAACGGTCGGAGAGCACCCGGGAGCTGGACGTCGAGCCGGGCTCGCGCTCCCAGGCGTAGGCCATCTCCACGGTCGCGCCGGCGACCGGGGCCCCCTCCCGATCGACCACCGCGCCGACGATCTCCGGCAGCACGTCCGTCGTGGGCTCCGGGAGGGATACGTCGACGACCAGCCGACCAGCTTCGATCCGGGGCGAGAACCGCCCTCCGTCGGGATCCTCGATCATCGCCGCCCGGCCGTGGCGGTCGGTCAGCCAGTACCGCGCGACGTTGCCGCCCAGCCGGCTGACGTCGCGGAGGGTGTTGGGGTCGAAACGGTCGTCCCAGCGGATCCTGGCGACGGATCGCGGGGCCGTCCAGCCCATGGGGCCGGGCGAATCGATCGTGATCGTCGCCTCCCCGCCCCCCCGCGGGATCCCCAGCGCCGCGGTTCCCGCCTCGTCGGCGAAGGCACGAGCGACCCCCCCCGGGACGGATGCGTACGCGCCCGCCCGCGGAGCGGGTTTGCCGCTCTCGGCCCAGGAGAAGCGGAACTCCCACGGCGTGCCGCGAGTTACCTTCAGGTCCAGCTTGGCCTCGGGATGGGCGTCGGAGACCGCGAGCCGCGTGTACTCGACCGGCGCGCCAGACACCCAGAAGCCGGGAGGCGGCACGAGTTGGCGAGTCCCGACGTCGCCCGTCGGTAGGCCCAGCGTGTAGGCGCCGTCACGGCCCGAGACGGCCTCGACGAGAGGGCTGCCTGGATCGGCGACCTGGATCGTGGCCCCGGCCACGGGCGCGCCGGTCTCGGAGTCCATCACCCGGCCGGTGAGGCGGTACTTACCGGGCACCACAGCCCGCGCCCGTAACTCCGCGCCGGACGGGGCCGCGCCGTCGCTCGAAGCCGACGCGTTCCACGCCCAGGCGCCGGCGGCCAGCGCCAGCAACGCGGTCGCGATGGGGATCATCCGTGTCATCCTCATGGTTCGCAAGGCTCCTCGGGTCAGGAACAGGACCGAGACCGGGACACCGCCGCGGAGCGAGGGCGCGACGAGCGGGGCCAGGCGGGAGGTCGCGGCGGCCAGCGCGTCCGGGAGGGTCGCGCCGGGGAGGGCGATCGTCGGGGCTTCCACCCCGCGCCGCTCCAGCCGGCCCCGCAACTTCTCCCGGGCTCGCTTCAGCCGGACGCCCAGGGTCGACGACGGGCAGCCCAGGCGGCTCGCCGCCTCCTCGTAGCCGAGGCCCTGGAGGTGGCAGAGGACGACCGGCTCGCGATACCGCGCCGGCAGGCGGTCGACCTCCTCGATGAGCACCGCGACCGCGTCGTCGACGCGGGGCCCGGCGTCGACGGTCGGCGCGAGGAGGGCCGCGCGGCGCTCGCGGTCGCGACGACGCGCCGCCTCCTTGCGGGCGCGGAGCGCCGTCCTCCGCGCGACGCCGAACAGCCACGGCCCCAGCGACCCTCGACGCCGGACGCTCGCCGCGCGGCACGCCAGGACCAGGAAGGTCGCCTGGAAGGCGTCGTCGGCGTCGGCGGCCGAGCCCGTCAGGGAGCGGCAGACTTCGTACACCATCGCGCCGTGCCGAGCGACGATGGCCTCGAACGCCTCGTGGGAGCCGTCGTCGAGGTACCGCGCCAGCAGCCCCGCGTCGTCGAGCCCCGCGATCGCGCCGCCGTCGTAAAGCGCCTGGATCGAGCGGATCAGCCCGCCCCCCGGTCCACCGGCCATTGAATCGCCCTCCCGGCCCTCGTCCGTCCGCCTCATAGTGTCCCGAGGCCGGCCGGTTCTTTCACGAATTCCGGCCGCTCGCTTCGCCCCGGCCGACGCGGTATCGTGGCGCGGTCCCCTCGACCTCGTCCCGCGAGACCCCACGATGAGCACAGACGCGCCCCCCGTCGAGCCCGAGGCCCACGACGCGCCGGAAGTCGCGCCGGACCCCGCCGTCCTGCCCAAGGTCCGGCTGGATTCGATCGACGTCTTCCGCGGCCTGGTCATGTTCCTGATGATGGCCGAGGCCCTGCGGCTCGGGGCGATGGCCCGGAACTTCCCCGGCAGCTCGATCTGGGCGTTCCTGGCGCGTCATCAGGACCACGTCGCCTGGACCGGCTGCGTCGTCCACGACATGATCCAGCCGTCGTTCTCGTTCCTCGTCGGCGTGGCCCTGCCGTTCTCGATCGCGTCGCGCATGGCGAAGGGGCAGTCGCGGGGCCTGATGACGGCGCACGCGCTCTGGCGGGGGCTGGTCCTGGTGCTGTTGGGGGTCTTCCTGCGGTCGGTCGGTCGCGAGCAGACCAACTGGACGTTCGAGGACACGCTGTCGCAGATCGGCCTGGGGTATCCGATCCTGTTCTGGCTCGGCTGGAAGTCGCGGAAGTTCCAGGGCTGGGCGCTGGCGGTCGTGCTCGCCGGCTACTGGCTGCTGTTCGCCGCCTACCCCGCGCCGGGGCCGGACTTCGACTACCCCGCGCATGGCGTGGAAGCCGACTGGCCACACCTGATGACGGGGTTCGAGTCGCACTGGAACAAGAACAGCAACGCGGCGTGGGCGTTCGACGCCTGGTTCCTCAACCTGTTCCCGCGCCCGAAGCCGTTCGAGTACAACGGCGGCGGCTACGCCACGCTGAGCTTCATCCCGACCCTGGGGACGATGATCCTCGGGCTGCTCGCCGGCGGCCTGCTGCGAGAGCGCCGGCCGCCGTGGTCGAAGGTCGGGCTGCTGGTGGTCGCGGGCGTCCTCGCGACGGCCCTCGGCTGGGGGATCGCCGCGGCCGGCCTGGGCCCGATCGTCAAGCGGATCTGGACGCCCTCGTGGACGCTCTACTCGGGCGGCTTCTGCTTCCTGCTGCTGGCGGGATTCTACGCGGTGGTCGACGTGATCGGCCTGAAGTCGTGGGCGTTCCCGCTGCGCGTGATCGGCATGAACTCGATCGCCGCCTACTGCCTCGCCCACCTCGTCGAGAACTTCATCGTCGACGCCTTCCGCACCCACCTCGGCCCCGACGTCTTCCGGGCCTTCGGCGCCGAGTACGAGCCCCTCGCGCGGGGCGTCGCGACCTTGTCGATCCTGTGGCTTATCCTATTCTGGATGTACCGCCGGCGTCTGTTCCTCAAGGTCTGATCGGGAGGGTATCGACACGGCCCCGTTTTTGCTAATGTGGAGACTCCAGGCGATTCGCCCAGAGCCCACGACCGTTATAAATTTTCCATTTTGCTCGTTCCCCCCATGTTGTAGACTACCCTCGAACGTCTCTGAGGGCGTCGTGAGCGAGCAGCCTGGACGAGAGACGGTACACGGCGACGGACACCCGGAGGACAGTCATGCGGTTTCGAGTTAGCCTTGCTACGGTGGCCTGCCTGCTGACGGCGGCCTCGACGGCCTCGGCGTGCGGCACGTGTCACAAGGCCCCCCGGCCGGTCTACCAGACCGTGACGGAGATGGTGCCGTACACGGTCTACAAGAAGCAGGTGCGGATCGAGTACGACACGGTCCAGCAGACGGTGATGCGCCGCGTCCCGGTGACGACCTACGTCGACCGCCAGCGGGTGGTCTGCCGGCCGGTCACGGAGACGGTCGACGTCCCGGTCCAGCGGGTCGTGTGCAAGCCGGTCACCGAGACCGAGTACGTGACGCAGAACTACACGGTCTGCAAGCCGGTCCAGACGACGACCCAGGTGCAGACCTGCGAGTACGTCCCGACCACGCGGTACGTCACGGTGCCGGTGAAGAAGTGCGGCCTGCACCACAAGTCGGCCTGCGGCGAGTGCCGGGTCGTGGCCCAGACCTGCTACACGCCGGTCCCGACGGTCAAGGACGTGGTGACGACGACGTTCGTCCGCGAGACCCACTCGCAGCAGGTCCCGGTCACCCGGACCCGCTACGTGCAGGAGGTCGTGAACGAGGTCCAGAAGGTCACGCGGACCCGGATGGTGCAGGAGGTCGTGAACGAGCGCGTCCCCGTCACCAGCTGGACCTGCCAGCCCGAGGTCGTCACCAAGCGGGTCCCCCGCAAGGTCTGCGACGTCGTCCCGGTGACCTGCTACAAGAAGGTCAAGCGGAAGGTCCCGGTCGTCTGCGCCGCCCCGGTGCAGTACCAGTACGCCGCCCCGGTGCAGTACGCCGCGCCGCAGGCCGTCACCCCGGCTCCGCAGATCCCTTCGAAGCAGAGCTGACCGGCCCTCGCGACGACTGAAGGCATGAACGAGGCGGGGCCGTCCCAACCGGGGCGGCCCCGCCTTCGCGTTTCGAACTGGTCGCGACGCTCAGCGCGCCCCCCCATCCTCCGTCGAGTCCGCCCAGCGATCTTCCGCCCCGGCCGGCAAGGAGTCGCCCCCCGGGCCGATCAGCAGGCTCTCTCCTTTCGCGGCCCCGTCCGCGCTCAGAGATGCCGGCGCTCGACCTTGAGCCCCGCGCCTCCGGAGACCTCGAAGATCCGTTGGGAGGTCCCTTTCGCGTTCTCTACGATATCGGGCCACACCTTCACGAACTTCCAGGCCTGTTCCCTGTAGAGGTTCATGTGCATCCACTGGCTCGAAAGGCAGAAGAAGGTGAGCTTCGCCTCCCTCAGGGCCGCCAGTTCCGCCTTGTTCTTCAGGATGCGGCCGTCCCCGCTGACGACGATCCACGGAGAGTCATCGGCGGCCAGCGTCTGGATCCACTCCACGTCGGGCGTCGTCGGGGAGAATCGGCCGTCGTCGTAGTAGGAGACGACGGTATGATCTCGGTCCATCACGTCGACCATGCGCGCCAGGATAGCGGCCATGTTCCTGTCGAAGAAGAACCTCATGCCGCGAGGCTTCGCTCGAACTCGACGGCCGCCAGGACGTGCCTGGCGTTGATCCTGTACCAGTCCGCCACGAGTTCGGCGTCGCGATCGTTGGCCTCGTAGGCCGCGGCCAGCACGGCCGTCGCGATCCCGACCGGGTCGACGACGGGCTTGCCCAGGGAGATGGCGGGATCGACCACGACCTGATCGGCGATGCACCACCGCCGTGCCATGGCGGTGGCCTGGCTGTAGTCGATGCGTTCGAGGAAAGGGCGCAGGACATCCGGGAAGACGCGCTGACGCGAAAGGACGTCGATCATCTCTTCCCGGCCCAGGTCGTCCAGCCCGAGGGTGAAGACCTGCTTCCCTTGCGTCAGGATCTCCCGGCGGCAGAAGGGATGGCTCGTCCCAAGGTCGGCCTGGAGTCGTTGATGCACCTTGCGGAGGTTCTGGAGCGAGACGCCGCGGTCCCGGAGTTGTCCGGCGACGAACAGCTCGATGAGGTCATGAAAGCTGATCGCCCGGTCGCCGTCCACCGGCAAATAGTCGCCGCGGAAGACGGGTTTCCGGACTCCCACCTTACGCCCCTGGAACCACTCGCGGACGCGGGCCGGCCTGAGGCCGGTCAGGCGGGCCGCTTCCGAAAGGCCATACACCCCATGACCGAGGATGTTCATGAGGTCACCTCTCCATTGACCGACGGCGCGGAGTCTGGACGACCGCGCGGGACTAAGTGGGCGTCCCCATAATTATCCAAAGGCCGCCCCGGGAGGCCAAGGGTCGGGCGGTCCGGAATCGTCGGATTGAGGGTCGACCTCAGCCGGCGGGCTCGGCCTCCGGCTTGCGGTTGCGGTAGAGGCTGGGGTCGACGGCGGCGATCATCCTGGCTTCGTCGAGCCGGCCGCCGAAGAAGGCGTTGACGCGGGCGACCTCGGCCTGGGTGTTGGAGACCAGGTCGTGGTGGTGGACGACCAGGACGCGCATGTTTTCCTGCGTCGGCAGCCAGGCGTTCAGCTTCTCAAGGTGGGCGCGGAAGGCTCGCTTAATCTCCTCGCGAGGGGCGATGGGGCGGCCCAGGCGGGCGAGCATCTTCTCCTGGGACGCGAGCATCTCGTCGAAGTCGCGCCTCATGAAGACGACCCGGTAAGTCTCGTCCTTCGGCAGGTCGTACAGGAGCTGGGAGACCATCTTGAAGACCTTGCCCCGCGTCTCGGGGAGCCAGGAGGCGTCCTCCTTGATCTTCTTGACGATCTCGAACTCGTAGTAGCCGCGGGGGTTGTCCACGTCGGGGGAGCGGATGCCGTCGGAGACGGCCTCGATGCCGCCGTGGTCGAGCATCTGCATCATCAGCGACGTCCCCGAGCGCGGCAGCCCCGAGACGATCACGATCTCCCGGTCCCGATCCGCCACCGTCTGCGCCTTCATGTCCGGCCACCTCCGCGTAAGATCCGTTCCTCGGCCGGATTCTATCGCGTCGACGCCGATCGAGACATACGAATCCTAGCCGCCCCCGCGGCGCCGCAGCGCCACGAAGGTCCGGCCGAGGAACGACTCGACGGCCGCCCCGACGCCCGGCCGCTCGGATTCGCGGTCGCCGGAGACGACCAGGACGCGGATCTCGAAGACGTCCAGCCATCCCGCGAGCTTGGCCGGGGGCGTGTATCCCACGTCGACGACGAAGGAGGGCTTCGACAGCTCCTCGCAGGCGGCGAACGCCTGGCGGGCCTCGGGCGATTCCGGGTCGCCGAACCAGGCGAGGCCGCCGGCGCGGCGGAGGTTGGCCCGGATCCGCCGGGCGTCGTCGAACGGGAACTCCACCGCGCCGTGGAGCTGGCCCAGCCGGGCCGCCGGGCCGGCCTCGGTCCGGAACCCGCGCGGCATGTAGCCGCCGGTCGCGACCCCGGCCCGACGGGCCGCGGCCCACGCCCCTTGATCCGCGCCGGTCTCGCCGCCGGTGACGACGCGCTCGATCATCTCGACGGCTCCCGGCGCGGGGCGCCCGCGAATGGCTGGCTCAGGGCTTCTCCCAGGAATGCTCCGCGCCGACCCCGCCGTCGGAGTGGAACCGGCGGACGCGCAGGGTCGTCGGCGAGGCGTCGACGCGCTGGACGGTCGCCCTCGCCAGCGGGTGGGCGTCGCCCACGAAGACGTGGTACTGGAAGCCCTTCGACGGGTCGGGGTGGGGCGGGATCACCTCGGCGCGGTGGTTGTGGGCCGCGACGACGAGGTCGACCTTGCCCGCGTCGAAGAGTGGGCCGAATAGTTTCTCGACGCGGATCGGGCCATGCCACTTCTTGTCGGCCGGGGTGCGATAGTCGGGCGGGATGTGCTGGACGACGACGTGCCACGGGGCCGCCTTGTAGGCGTCGGAGGCGACCTCGGCGGCGAGCCAGTCGCGCTGTTCCTCCATGTAGGCGTCGAAGTCGACGAGGCCGGAATACTCGGGGCTCTCGTCGGGCTTGTCCTCCCCGGTGTCGAGCAGCAGGACCCGCGTCGGACCGAAGGTCATCGCGGCGTAGTAGCGATCCTCGGGCAGGACGAGGTACTCGTGCAGCCGCCGGGCCATCGCGCCTCGGGTCTCGTGGTTGCCCCGGAGGAAGAAGGAGGGGATGCCCTTCGACGCGAACCAGGCCATCGGCAACAGGAGGCTTTCGACCACCTGCTTCTCGGTCATCGGGTCGGTGAGGATGTCGCCGTTGAGGACGATGAACTCGAAGCCGTCGCCGGCCAGGGGGGTGAGCAGGGGGTAGAACTGGATCCTGTCGTGGACGTCGTTGAAGACGACGAACGAAGAAGAGCCGTCGTCGCGACGGAGCGGCGAGACGCGGATCTCGGCCGACGCGACCGGCTCGCCGTACTCCACCTTGTAGGGCTCGAACTTCGTGATGGGGCGGGAGACGGCCCGCAGGCGCAACGGCTTCGTCGGGTCGTAACCCTTCAGCACGGCCTTCTGGACCGTCGAATTCGCCTGGACCAGCCCGTACCGCGAGGAGGTCGACCGCTTCCAAGACGACTCGGCGGCCTCGCCCGGCTCCTGCGTCCACTCGACGACGCCGTCGGCGGCGACGGCCGTCATCCAGCCGACCCCGACGGAGTCGCCGGAGAGCACCTGGACCCACGGCGGCACCGCGATCAGGCCGTCCCCCTTCAGCCCCAGGATCTCCGCGCGGGCGGCGTCCTCGGCGGCGGTCCGCTGCTGGGCGCGGGCGGCGGCCGGCGCGAGGCCGATCGCCAGGGCCAGGGCCAGCGATAGGGCCGGCGCGATCGGCGACGGGCGAGACCGGCGGTCGTTCGTCATGGCGTTCTCCGGGGCGGGTCAGGAGGCGGCGTCGGGCCTGCGGGAGCGGGAATGCTGGCGGCGGTAGGCGGCGGGCGAGAGCCCGGTGGCTCGGCGGAAGACGGTCGACATGTACCCAAGATACGCGAACCCCGAGCGCCGGGCGATGTCCTCGTAGCCCAGCTCGGTCTCGATCAGCAGTCGCTCGACCAGGCGGATGCGCTCGCGGGCGATGGTCTCGTGGATCGTCCGGCCCAGCTCCTCGCGGAAGAGGCGCTGGAGCTTGGAGCGCGAGACGGTGACGGAGTCGAGCACGTCGTCGACCCGGATGCCGCGGCAGGCGTGCTCGCGGATGTAGCGGACGGCCTCGGCCAGGCAGGGGTCGGCGATGGCGGTGAACTCGGACGAGCGGCGGACGGCGACCCCCAGCGGCGGGACGATCACGGTCGAGCGGCCGACGCGGTCGCCGCGCATCAGGCGGTCGAGCCGGGCGGCGGCCTCGTAGCCGATCGTGCGGCAATCGGGGATGACGCTGGAGAGGGCGGGGTGGGCCAGCTCGCAGGCGATGGGGTCGTCGTCGGCGCCGACGACCGCCACCTCGTCCGGCACCGAGACCCCCGCGCGTCGGCAGGCCTCCAGCGCCTGGACGCCGCGGAAGTCGTTGCAGGCCATCAGTCCCAGCGGCTTGGGGAGCGAGGCGATCCAGCGCGAGGCGGTCTCCATCTCCTCCTCCCACGCCGGGATCTGGTGCCCCCACGACGCCTTCTGGCCGCCGCGGTAGAGCCGGCACTCGAAGCCCTCGCGGCGGACGCGCGCGGCGAAGCCCTGGTAATTGGCCGTCGACCAGCGGAAGCCCAGGTAGCCGAAGAAGGCGAAGCGCCGGAAGCCCCGCTCCAGCAGGTGCTCGGCGGCCAGCGCGCCGATGGCGCGATGGTCGCTCTGGACGTGCGGGCGGCCCCCCTGGTCGTCCAGGTCGACGGTCGGCATCCGGGGCGAGGCGGGGCCCGCCGGCCGCGAGACCGAGAGGATGACCCCGTCGCCGTCCCACGACTCGAGCCAGGCGGGGAACGGATCCTGCCGCGAGCGCGGCTCCAAATAGAAGCTCCAGGGCCCATGCTCGCGCGAGTACCTCGCGACCCCTTCCAGGATGCGACGGCCGTACGCCATCGACGTCTGGACCACCAGCGCGACGTGGGGGGGCTCGCCGGCGGGGCGGCGGGATCTCGCGCGGTCGGGCATGACACCGCCTTTCCTCGGGGCCGGCCGGATCGGCCTCCCGAGGCCCGCCCGACCGGCTCGCCATCTTACGTTCATGGGCCCAGACCGACAACCGCCGCCATGGACCGAATATTGGAAAAGGGATGTCGGATATTGCATTGTGGGCGGCCCATGCGTGGCCTATTTTTGAGCACGCATTGCATCTCCCCCTCCTGGGCCGTCCCTCCCAACGTCGCGACCTCCCACGCGGCGCCCGGCCCTCGCGTCCCTTCTTCTCAGCCGAGGAGCGCCTCCGTGACGACCGTCCCATGCCCTCGCCGCGCACGAAGCGGCTTCACGCTGATCGAGCTGTTGGTGGTCATCGCGATCATCGCCGTCCTCATCGCCCTCTTGCTCCCCGCCGTCCAGGCGGCGCGCGAGGCCGCCCGCCGGTCCCAGTGCGTCAACAACCTGAAGCAGATCGGGCTGGCGATGCACAACTACGAGAGCTCGACCACCTCGTTCCCGCCGGCGAAGCTCTACTCGGCCACGGCCGGGGCCATGCCTTCCAACGACCCGGGGAACCAGGGGTTGGTGCTCAACACGACCGCGTTCGTCCTGATCCTGCCGTACATCGAGCAGGGGACGATGGCCAACGCGTACAACTACAGCCTCCCCTCCTGCCCGGCGACGAACGCCGCCCCCAACACCAACCCGGTCGGCGGGGCGACCTCGTATTTGGCCAACACGACGGTGACCTCGGCGAACCTGGCGGCCTACCTCTGCCCCTCGGACGCCCCGATCGCCCCCCGCAACCCCACCGCCGCGACGGCCATCGGCCCTTACAACGGATTCCTATCGGCCCGCGGCAACTACGTCCTGCCGTGCGGGCGCTACTACGAGGCCTACAACGGCCGCTGGCAGGGGGGCGCGACCCCGCGCGACGGCGGGATCTTCTCCGGCACCGACGTCGCCGCCAAGATCTCCTCGGTCAGCGACGGCCTGAGCAACACCTTGCTGGTGATGGAGTCGGTCCAGCAGAAGACCAACAGCGATTACGGCCCGTACTGGGGCCAGGGGCTCTGGACTTCCACCCACGCGATCGTCTACGACGCCAACCCGCTCAACACGGCCTCCTACAGCGTCAACTGGTCGTCCACGATGCCCAACGGCCCGGCGACCGTGACGCAGTTCGCGAACAACCCCCGGCGGCTGGGCTACGCCTGGGCGATCAGCAGCCAGCACGCCGGCGGCATCAACGCCGCCTTCGCCGACGGCAGCGTGAAGTTCATCAAGAACTCCGTCAACCCGTCGACCTGGTTCGCCATCAACACGCTCGGCAACGGCGAGGTCGTCAGCTCGGATTCCTTCTGAGCCGGCCGTCCACCACCCGGTCCGCGCGACTCTCCTCGCGCCCGCCCCCGCACGCCAAGGAGTCCACGATGCCCCGGAACCGATCCCGCTCGCTCGCCGCGGCCCTGTTCATGGCCGCGGCGTCCGCGGCCACCGTCGGATGCGACTCGGGCCCCGCCCTCGTGACGGTCACCGGGACCGTCACGATGGAGGGCAAGCCCGTCAGCCACGCCGCCGTCCAGTTCAGCCCGAACCCCTCGAACGCCGTCGTCCTGCCCGGCGAGGCCGTCACCGACGCGGACGGCCACTACAGGCTGATCTCCGACGAGCGCAACGGCGCCGTCCCGGGCAAGTACCACGTCGTCATCAGCCGCGCCGCGGGCGAGCCCCCGTCCGCCCCGCTCCCCTCGGAGGCCAGCGAGGCGTTCAAGGATGACCCGTTCATGGCCGCCCTCTCCAGCGGCGCGGGGTCGGGCGCCCCGGCGGCCGCGAAGAAGTCGAAGAAGGGCCCCATCGTCCCCGACGCGGGCACGGAGTTCACCTTCGACATCGAGGTCGCCGGCAAGGGCGGCGCGATCGATTTCGTCATCAAGCCGGAGGTCGCCAAGACCGCCTCCCGCCCCTGACCCCACGAGGCCGGGCTCGCCCGCCCGGCCATCCCGCCCGCCCCGCCCCGCCCCGCCGGCCTCCGGCCCGGGGCGGGGTTCCCCTCGATCGACCCGCGTCTGTCCCCTCGCCGTCCCGGCCAGGACCATCCCACGCGTCCGGCCCCCGGGCCGCCTCGACCGCCCGGGGCCGCCACCGCCGCGAGACGGCTTCCATCTCATCCTCCCGCGTTGGGGACCCGCGCCCCACGACGCCTCCCGCCCCCCGGTTCCCCCGGACGGAGCCCCCTCCACGGGGGGCCAATCCGACGGGACCTCCGGCTCGCCATCCCGATTCGGGGCTCGCGAGCGGCGAAGCGCGCCATCGACCGAAAATTGGAAAAGGGATGTCGGATATTGAATTGTGGACGGGCCGTCGGTGGCCTATTTTTGAGCACGCTTTCGCACTTCGCTTTCATGGGCCGTCCCTCCTTGCGTCGCGATCTCCCGCGCGGCGCCACGGTCCCCGCGTCCCTTCTTCAGTCAAGGAGCGCCCCGTGACGACCAGCCCGTCCCCCCGCCGCGTTCGAAGTGGCTTCACGCTGATCGAGTTGTTGGTGGTCATCGCGATCATCGCCGTGCTGATCGCCCTGCTATTGCCCGCGGTCCAGGCGGCGCGCGAGGCCGCCCGCCGCGCCCAATGCGTCAACAATCTGAAGCAGATGGGCCTGGCGATGCACAACTACGAGAGTTCGGTCGGGGCATTCCCGCCCCCAAAGATCTTCTCCGGGAGCTGCCTCTACACCAACCCCGGAGGCCGGGTCCTCAACACCACGGTCTTCGCCCTGATCCTGCCTTACTTCGAGCAGACCGCCCTGGCCAACGCCTATAACTACAGCCAGGCCTCGAACAACACCAACTTCGGCGCGGGCGGGAACACCGTCGTCGTCGGGTCGGATCTGGTCAACACCACGGTCGTCTCCACGATGATCTCCTCGCTCTGGTGCCCCAGCGACATCGAGCCCGACCTGGCGACCGACACGAACACCTCGCCGACGTGGCCCTACCGCCGCATCAGCGCCCGCCGGTCGAACTACCAGGTGAACACGACCATCTACACCGACTATTACTGCCCCGGCAGCGGGTCGAACACCTTCAGCCCGAACAGCGCCCAGCGGGGGCCGTTCTTCATCGACCTGGCGACGACGATCTCGGCGATCACCGACGGGACGAGCAACACGTTCCTCGGCGGGGAGTCGCTCAACGGCGTCGCGAAGTACGACCAGGGGGCCGCCGGCTCGCCCCCGCGGTTCGGGCCCTACTGGGGCTCCGGGACCCACACGGCCGTCCAGGGCCGGATCGTCCCCCCCACGTCGTCCGACGTGCTTCCGTACATGCCCAACGGCGTGTCGGGCTACCTCTATCCGGCCGCCAGCGCGTTCGGCCGGCGGGCCCCTTACGCCTGGGTCTACTCCAGCCGGCACGGCGGCGGCGTGAACATGCTCATGGCCGACGGCAGCGTCCGGTTCATCAAGAACTCCATCAGCCCCTACACCTGGTGGGCCGCGGCCACGATGGCCGGCGGCGAAGTCGTCAGCGCCGACTCCCTCTGATCCGCGGGAACCTGGACCTTCGACAACGCGGGGCGGCGGGCCGCGAGGCCGCGCCGCCCCGCCCCCATCCCGGGAGCCCCCAATGAGCCCGCTGCAGATCGCCCGACGCCTCGCCCTCCTGGCACCCCTCGCGCTCGCCGGTTGCGGCGACCCCGAGGATTCCTACCCGCTGGTCCCCGTCACCGGCAAGGTCACCCGCGACGGCGGCTTCGTCTCCGGTGCCTCCGTCTCCTTCCTCCCCGACCCGGGGAACTCCTACCAGACCCCCGGCGGCGCGACGACCGACTCCTCCGGCGTCTTCGTCGCCCGGTTCCGCGACCGCGACGGCCTGGCGCTCGGCAAGTACAAGGTGCTCGTCATCCCCGACGACGAGACCCCCGACGTCGAGGTCGACGCCTCCGTGGAGGAGGCCTTCAAGGACGACCCGATCATGCTCCGCGAGATGAAGCGCGCCGGCGGCCAGGGCGGCAGGAAGCGCAAGCCCCCCGCGGCGTCGCGCAAGGCCGAGTTCGACGTCGAGGTCGTCTCCGGCGGCCTCGAGCGCGACTTCGAACTGAAGCAGGGGGCCTCCCAGCAGGCCGAGGCCGACGGGAAGGGGGCCCGCCGATGATCCGCGCCGGGATCGCGGCCTGCCTGCTCGCCGCCGCCGTCGCGTCCCCGGGCTGCGGCGACGGCGAGCCCGTCGACGAGATCGGGGACCGCCTGGCCCAGCTCGAGAACCTCGTCCCGGCCTCGGGCGTCGTCCGGGTCGACGGCAAGCCGGCGCCGGGCGTGGTCATCGCCCTGTTCTCCGGCTCCTGGGCCCCCGCGCACGGCGAGACCGACGAGGAGGGCCGCTACACCCTGGAGACCGCCGCCCGACCCGGGGCCGTCCCGGGGACGTACAAGGTGACGCTCAGCCGGCTGATCTCCACCGACGGGGTGGTCCTCGGCCTCGCCGATCGGAGCGGCTTCACCCCCAACCCGGCCGTCGCGACCGCGACCGAGGAGATGCCCGCCGACCTCGCCTCCATGGATCGCACGGCCCTCACCGTGACCATCCCCCCCGGCGGCTCCGAATCCCTCGACTTCAACGTCGAGGCCCCGCCGAAACCCGAAGCCGAAACCGAAGCCCCCGCCACGCCCGCCGAGGCCGGGGCGACGCCCGCGACGACCCCCGAATGATGACGCCGCCTGGTCCCGGTCGTCCCGGCCGAGGGGGCCCCACGCCCCCCTCGGCCGCTTTTCTTCCGGAGGCTCAGGACCCTGCCGGAGCTTCCGGGAGCTTCCACGGGCTGCGATAGGGCCGCGAGAGCATCGCGGCGGCCTCGGCGTCGTCGGGGATCGTCTCGGCGGCGGGATCCCAGGCGATCTTGCGGCCGGAGCGGATCGCGATGTTCCCCAGGTGGCAGACCGTCGCCGAGCGATGGCCGATCTCCACGTCGCAGATCGGCTTCTCGCGCGACTTGACGCAGTCCAGCCAGTTCTGGTGGTGGTCGTCGCTGACGTACAGCGGCACGCGCCCCTCGCCTTCCCGCGCCTTGAGGATCTCGGGGTCGCTGGCCTCGATCCCCCCGCGCCAGACGCCGATGGTCCCGCGCTCGCCCTCGAACTCGACCGATCGGCCCTTCCCCTCCCCCTGGAGGCAGACGAGCTTCACGCCGTCGTCATATGTGTACTCGATGCGGCTGGTCTCGGCGACCTCGTACCAGCCCCCCTCGTGGAACGTGGCGGTCGCCTCGATCGCGACCGGCCCGGAGTCGTCGCGGCCCAGGCCCCACTGGGCGATGTCCAGGTGGTGCGCCCCGAAGTTGGTCATCTGCCCGCCGGAGTAGTCCCAGAAGAACCGGAACAGGTAGTGGACCCGCTTGGCGTTGTACGGCCGCTCGGGGGCGGGGCCGAGCCAGGTCTCGTAGTCCAGCTCGGCCGGGGCCGCGGAATCGGCGACGGGCGGGCCGTCGAAGTTGACCCGCGGCAGGAGCGTCCGGACCTCGGAGATCTTCCCCAGCCGGCCGCCGCGGACCAGCTCGCAGGCCAGGCGGAAGTTCCCGTCCGAGCGCTGCTGGCTGCCGGTCTGGATCACGCGCCCGGTCGCGCGGGCGACCTCGACCATGCGACGCCCCTCGGCGACGGTGAGGGTCAGGGGCTTCTCGCAGTAGACGTCCTTGCCCGCAAGGCAGGAGTCGATGGTGGCCAGGGCGTGCCAGTGGTCGGGCGTGGAGACGACGACGCCGTCGATGGAGGGGTCTTCCAGCATCTTGCGGTAGTCGCGGAAGACCGCGGCGTCGCCGCCGGCCTTCTCGACGACTTTCGCGGCCCCAGCGACGTGGTTCGCGTCCACGTCCGCCAGCGCGACGACCTCGACGCCCGGCCGCTTCAGCAGCTCCTTCAGGTTCGCCGTCCCCTGGCGGCCGACCCCCACGAATCCCAGCCGGATCCGCTCCGACGGCGCCCACGCCCCGCGCGACCGGCCCGTCATCACCAGCGGGAACGCGCACGCCGCGCCGACGCCCTTGAGGAACCCTCGCCGACTCGCACCCCGGTACTCAGCCATGTCTCGCCTCCGGTGTCGCCGCCCGAATCCAGGCCCGTGAAGGCCCACATTGTGAGGCCGCGATCCGCGCCATGCAACCCGACGACGAGAAGCCGACGATGCCGTCGGGAAAATACCGACCGAATCGTCAATTCGGCCCCTCGATTTCATCTACTCTGAGCGCCTCGCGGCCCGCCCGCGACTCCGACGGCGCCGTCAAAAAAATACCGACCGAATCGCCGGCGTCGCGCCTCGACTCCCCTCGCGACGGCCGCCGATCGGCCCTCCCACGGAATTGACGGTGCCGTCAAAAAAATACCGACCGCAACATCGACCGCCTCCCCGGAATCCTCCCAAGACGCTTCCTATACAGGGCTTATAAAATCGACGCCCGCGCCAGAAAAATACCAACCGAAACGTCGATTCCCGCCCTTGATCTTCTCACATGAGGAAGACATCATATGGGCTCCTCCCACTACTCGGAGACCAGCGAGGCCTTTCCAACCGTCGCGTGACGGGAGCGGAAGGCATCGCGGATCAGAGAGACGAATCAAGTGATTTCGCCTCAGTTTGACCGGACGCGGCGCTCGGCCTTCACCCTCATCGAGCTGCTCGTCGTGATCGCGATCATCGCCGTGCTGATCGCGCTGCTGCTGCCGGCCGTCCAATCCGCCCGCGAGGCCGCCCGCCGCGCCCAGTGCACGAACAACCTGAAGCAGATGGGGCTGGGCGTCGCCAACTTCGAATCATCCAACGGGCACCTGCCCCAGGGGCCCTACGACGGGGCTCCCAAGTTCAACCTGACGCAGTACGACCAGAGCAGCGTGGACGTCTGCTGCAACGCCGCGCACCCCAACGGCTGGAACCACTTCTTCAAGATCCTGCCGTACATGGAGCAGCAGCCGCTCTACAACCTGGCCAACTTCTCGATGGAGCCGGACGCCAGCGACGCCCGCCTGGCGTACAACAACGAGGTGCAGATCGCCGCGACGGTGGTCCCGGGCTTCCTCTGCCCGACCCGCCGCACGAACTCGGTCTACGGCTCCAACCCGCCGACCAGCCGGATCGACTACGCCGGCAGCGCCGGGTTCCGCCAGGGCCCTTACATCAGCTGCGGCGGGGACGACTTCATCCCGGCCGCCCCCAACGGGATGGCCCCGTCCCTGGGGATCCGCTCGCCGGCCAGCGGCGGGATCAACCGCGGCGACCGCGCCGGCTACAAGGGCGCGATCGTCTGGTCCGGCAAGGGCGCCAAGCGCTACTGGGGCGACTTCAAGGACGGCCTGTCCAACTCGATCGTCTTCGCGGAGAAGAGCCTGCCGACCACGAGGCAGGGGAACGACGGCGGGGACAACGAGCGCTGGCAGAACAGCGGCTGGGACGAGGATTGCATCCGCTGGCACTTCTTCCCGATCTCGGACCATCAGTCCCCCGCGCTGAACGGGGCCTGCTCCACCCCCTCGAGCCCGAACACCGGCTCGACCCTCTGGCGCCACCAGTTCGGCGGGCCCCACCCCGGGGGCGTGAACGCCCTGCTGGGCGACGGCTCGGTGCGGTTCATCAAGAACTCGGTCAACCCGACGACGTTCCGGAAGCTGACCGTCATCGACGACGGCGAAGTCCTCAGCTCCGACGAGTTCTGACCCGCCCGGCCCCGCCGGGACGACCGGCGGGGCCGACCTCACGCCAAGGAACATCGACCGTGAACACCTTGAATCGTCTCACCATGGCCGCCGTCGTGGCGGCGGCGCTCGCCCTCTGCCTCGGCTGCGGCGGGGAAGAAGGGCCTGGCTATCTCAAGAACCCCGGCGAGGCCCCCCCCCTGAGCGCCGACCAGCACTCCGCGGCGGCAGCCGAGGATCGGGCCGTCGCCGACGAGGAGAGGGCGGCGGCCGCGCAAGACCTGCCGAAGGCCAGGAGCAGGTCGGGTCGCTGAGCGTCCCCGGCCGATTCGATCGCCCCCAAGGCCCCCGGCGCGTCGCGAGACGCCCCGGGGGCCGTGTTGTCGCCCCATCGAAGATCGCCGAACGATACCGCTCGCGCCTTCTTCGATTCCTCGGGCTCCATCCGGATGTTATCCTGGATCCGAGCGATCAGCCGGGTCTCGGGAGTCATGGGCCATGATGCGGATTAGTCGAATGGAGGTCGACAACTTCAAGTCGCTCGTCGACTTCTCGCTCGACCTCCCGAAATTCACCTGCCTGATCGGCCTTAATGGCGCGGGGAAGTCGACCATCCTCCAATGCCTGGACTTCCTCTCCAGGCTCGTCGTTAGGGATGGACTGGATCCATGGTTCGACGAACGAGGATGGAAATCGCGAGATCTCCTGTCTCGCTTGTCCGGACGGTCGGAATCCATCGACTTCAAGGTGAAGTTTGTCGATGCGAGTCAAACCCTCGTGGGGCACTGGAGGGGTCGGTACGATCCTGGCGTCAACGCCTGCCGCGACGAGTCGGTTGATATCGGCGGCTGGACCCTCTCGACCGTGGGCGACCGCGAGGTGACGATCCATAAACCCGGGGCCGAGCCTCAGACGGAACGGATCAGCTTCGTCTATGAGGGCTCGATCCTCTCCCAGATCAGGGAAGAACTGCTTCCCGCCGAGATCCTCCAACTAAAAGGACTGATCGCCGGGATTCAAGCGCTGGACCAATTGTCGCCGAACGAATTGCGACGCCGAGCCCGCGAGGCTTCCGGGACGCTCGGGGCGGGGGGCAGAAATCTATCCGCGTTGATTCATGAGATGTCGGAAGTTGAGCGCAAGGCTCTCGTCGAGCGGATGCGGAAGGCTTACCCCCGCCTTAATGAACTAGTCACCACGCAGCTCCAGGCGGGGTGGAAGCAGCTCGAGATCCTCGAGGATTACGAGACGACGTCGCCGGGCCATCTCTTCGAGGGCCCTCTGGCCACGGAGGCCCGCCACATCAACGACGGCCTCCTACGCGTGCTGGCCGTGTTCGCCGAACTCCAGTCGCGGCATCCGGTCGCGCTGTTCGACGAGATCGAGAACGGCATCAACCCGGAGTTGGTTGAACTCGTGATGGATTCGCTGGTCCAGGCCCCCAAGCAGATCGTCGTCACGACGCACAGCCCCATGATCCTAAATTACCTCGAGGACGAGGTAGCCAAGGAGAGCGTGCTGTACATCTACAAGAAGGCCGACGGGATCACCCGCTCGATCCCGTTCTTCGACATCCCGTCGATCGGCGAAAAGCTCCGCTTCATGGGGCCTGGAGAGGCCTTCGTTGACACGGATCTGCTCCGGCTCGGAGAGGAGATCGACGCCATCTCCGGGGCCTTCTGACGATGTACCTCCTCCTCAGTGGCGAAGGGGCCACCGACCTGGGAACCGGCCTGCGAGCCGGCGAGCTCTCGGAGGGCGATCAGTTCCTCCCCGGCCCGCTGGCACTGATGATTGCCTCGATCGTCGAGCACCACTTCGGCTTTCGGCTCACCGAGTACGTCAATTGCTGGGGGCTCGCGCCGAAGTCGATCTTGGTGAAAGGCCAGTGGCGAACCCCTCGCTTCGCCGGCAAGAAGCACGAACAGGAGACGACCGCGTTCTATCAGAATGCTCGCGCTCTGGCGAGGATCGCGAAGACGAAACAAGGAATGGATCCTGGCGGGATAGAGGTCGTCGTCATCCTGTTCCGCGACTCCGACGGGACATGCTCCGCCGAACGTGGCGATTGGGAATCCAAGCGGAAATCGATGCTCGACGGGTTTGCCGCCGAAGGCCTGGCGACCGGCGTGCCCATGATCCCGAGGCCCAAGTCGGAGGCATGGCTCCTGTGCGCGCTTCATCATCACGCCCACGGGTGCGGCGGACTTGAAGAGAGATCTGGCAACGATGGCTCCCCCAACGCCCTGAAGGATGAGTTGGCGCAGCGGCTCTCAACAATTGGTCGGTCGCCTTCGCGCGACGACCTCCTCGCGTTGGTGGAGGCGGGCGCGATCGACTGGCGAAAAATCGACATGCCCAGCTTCCGGGCCTTCCTGGACCGCTTCATTGAGGTCATCGGCGCGAATCGCCCGCCTCTGGGCGCGCCGGGCAATCGGTGAGCAATAGGCGCCCCCCGGCCGATCTTGTTTCCGCGAGCGGCATCGATTACATTCATCGGGTTGCGTTGATGAACGGATGTCGGGCGGAGGCGGACGTGGCAATCTCGGCGACGGGGCTCGATGGGCTCCCCAGGAAGCAAGGCAAGGTCCGCGACGTGTACGACCTGGGAGACCGGCTGCTGCTGGTCGCCTCGGATCGCATCAGCGCGTTCGACTGGGTCCTCCCCACGCCCATCCCGGACAAGGGCCGCGTCCTGTCCAGCCTCAGCGAATACTGGTTCGGCCTCCTCGGCGTCCCGAACCACCTGATCTCCACGAACGTGGACGACTTCCCCGTCGCGCTCGACGACGCGGCCAGGACAAGCCTCCGCGGGCGGGCGATGCTCGTCCGCAAGGCGCGGGTCGCCCCGTTCGAGTGCGTCGTCCGGGGGTATCTGTCCGGGTCGGGCTGGAAGGAGTACCGGCAATCGGGCTCCGTCTGCGGCGTCTCCCTCCCGGCCGGGCTGGTCGAGAGCGATCGCCTCCCCGAGCCCATCTTCACCCCCGCCACCAAGGCCGAGACCGGCCACGACGAGAACGTCTCGTTCGACGTGATGGCGGACGCCCTGGGCGCGGAGGTCGCCGGGACGCTCCGCGACGTCAGCCTGGAGGTCTACTCCAGGGGCGCCGAGCTGGCCCTCTCCAGGGGGCTCATCCTGGCCGACACCAAGTTCGAATGGGGCTTCGAAGATCGCACCGGCGAGCTGTTGCTGATCGACGAGGTGCTGACGCCGGACAGCTCGCGGTACTGGGACGTCGAGACCTACAGGCCCGGCGGCGCGCAGCCCTCGTTCGACAAGCAGTACGTCCGCGACTGGCTCGAGACGACCGGCTGGGACAAGGCCAGCGAGCCCCCCGAGCTGCCGGCGGACGTCGTGGCCGGCACCCGCTCGCGGTACATCGACGCCTACGAGCGCCTGACCGGCCGCCCGTTCCCCTGGCGCTGAACCTCAAGCCGACGAACGACCGAAAGACCCCGACCATGCTCCGCATGCTGACCGCCGGTGAATCGCACGGAACGGCCCTGACCGCGATCGTGGAGGGCTTCCCCGCCGGGGTGCCGCTCGACAAGGCGTTCATCGACCGCGAGTTGGAGCGGCGGCAGGGGGGGTACGGCCGGGGGAAGCGCCAGAAGTTGGAGACCGACCGCGTCTTCATCGATTCCGGGACGTTCCGCGGCGTGAGCACCGGCGCGCCGATCACGCTGCGGCTCATCAATAACGACGCGAAGCTGGAACGCCTGGCCGAGCCGACCGCCCCGCGTGGCGGCCACGTCGACCTGGCGGGATCGATCAGCTATCAGACCGGGATCCGCCAGGTGCTCGAACGCGCCAGCGCCCGAGAGACGGCCGTGCGCGTCGCGGCCGGCGCGATGGCGAGGCTGGTGCTCCGCGAGGTCGGCATCCACGTCTTCGGCTACGTCGCGGAGCTGGGGGGCATCGTCGCCCCGCCGCTGTCGCGCGACATCGCCACGCGCGACGCCAGCCCGGTCTACACGCTCAACCCGGAGGCCGACGCCGCCATCGTCGCGGCGATCGACGCGGCCCGGGAGGCCGGCGACACCCTCGGCGGCGTCATCGAGACGATCGTCACCGGCTGCCCGATCGGCCTGGGGAGCCACGTGCAGCCCGACCGCCGCCTCGACGCCCGCCTCGCGTGCGCCGTGATGGGCATCCAGGCGATCAAGGGGGTGGAGATCGGCCTGGGCTTCGAGGCCGGGCGCAGACTTGGGTCGAACGTCATGGACCCGATCCGATACGACCCCGACCACGACGCCGACGACCGCCGCTACGGCTTCCGACGCCCGACCAACAACGCGGGGGGGATCGAGGGGGGCACGTCCAACGGCGAGCCCATCGTGATCCGCGCGGCGAAGAAGCCCATCAGCACGCTGGCGAGCCGCGGGCCCTCGGTCAACATGGCGACCAAGTCCCAATCGCCCGCGACCTACGAGCGGTCGGACGTCTGCGCCGTGCCGGCGGCGAGCGTGATCGTCGAGAACGTCGTCGGCTTCGAGATCGCCGCGGCGCTCCTGGAGCGTTACGACGGCTCCAGCCTGGATTCGCTCAAGGCGACGATGGCCGCGGTGCACGCGCTGAACCGCGAGAAGCTCGCGACCTGGGCCGATCGCCCCCATCCGTAAATCCGGCACGGTCCGGATTGGCGTCGCGTCCGGAGGCTGGATTCCCGCCGCCGGGTCGTTCGATAGAGGGAACATACCGCGTCGGCCGGCGTCCCCCGAAGGAATCGGGGAGACCGCCGGGGTTCCCCGGCGCGTCCGTTCCGAGACGAGGGAGGCAGGGATGATCCCCCTTTCGCGACCGGCCCGACAGGGGCTGGCGACGGCGGCGATGGTCGCCCTGACGATGATCCCGACGGCGTACACGGCCCTGCACGCCTGGCGCATCAACCGGCCGGGGCACGTCCGCGACGTCGAGATCACGCTCGGCCGCGCGCTGGGGTTGCAGGTGACGCTGGAAAGCGTCGTCTATCCACGCCCCGGCGAGGCCCTCTACCGCGGGATCGTCCTCCGGCAGGAGGAGCCCCGCGGGAAGGAGCTGGCCGAGATCGCGCGGGCGAAGTCGCTGCGCCTGGTCCCCTCCGGCCGCGACCTGGTCGTCCACGCCGAGGAGTTGTCCCTGCGCGGCGACGGCCCGGCCGAGGCCATGGCGCGGCTCGGCGGCTTCCTCCAGCGCTCGGGCGAGGTGCCTTACGATCGCGTCGACCTGACCAGCTCGTCTTGCCGCGTCGAATTGGGCCCCGGCCTCGCGTTCCAGGCCGGCGACCTCGTGGCGTCGCTGTCGTCGGACGCCGCCGGGCCCACGGTCAAGGCGGCGTACCGCCTGATCGACTCCGCCGCGCGGACGCGCTGCGAGATGACCCTGGCGCGCGACCGCCGCGTCGATCCGGTCGTCACGACGCTCGTCATGAAGACCATGGAAGGGCAGCCGCTCCCCGGCCGCGTCCTCGACGTCTTCCTGGACGCCTCGGACTGGATCGGCCCGAAGGCCCGCGTCGACGGCAAGCTGACGCTGCGTCAGGCCGGGAACGGCCCCTGGGAGGGGGAGTTCGCGGGCGACTTGCACGACGTCGACCTGGCGTCGGTCGTCTCCTCTCGGTTCCCGAGCCACCGGCTGGCCGGCTCGGCGCGGGTGGCGGTGGAGTCGGCCCGATGGGGCGACAGGCCGGGGCAGGGGCCCGGGTGGATCGAGGCGAGAGGGAGGCTCACCGCCGGCCCGGGGAGCGTCGGCGTCGACCTGCTGTCGGCGCTGGCCAGCGAGATGAAGTTCCGGCCGTCTTCGCGCCACGGTCGGATCGACCCGCGCAAGGCCGAGGTCGAGTTCGGCGGGCTGGGGCTGGCGTTCGACATGCGGCCCGACGGCGAGATCCACCTGTCCGGTGGCCTGGGTGCCGAGCATCCCCCGGAGGCCGTCCTGTCCGCCGGCGTCCACGCGATCCTGCGGGCGCCCGAAGGCGCCTCCAGCGTCCACGGGCTCATCAAGGCCCTCGTCCCGGCCGACTCCAAGCCGGGCGTCCTGGTCCCGCTGACCTCCGAGTCGCGCGTCCTGCTCTGCCTCCCCGTCGCCCCCGGCGCGGCGAGGCCGTCGCGCGCGATGGGGGCGAACTGACCCCGCCACCGCGCGGACGGCCGTGAATCGCCCCTTCTCACGCCGGCGTCACAAGTCCAACGGCGGCTCGTCCTCGTCCTCGTCGACGGGGGGGCCGTTGGCGGCGGCGGCCAGGTGGCCGGCGCGGCTGGCCATGACTTTGGCGGCGATCTCCTCGGCGACGGCGGGATTGTCGCGCAGGTAGTCCTTCGCCTTCTCGCGCCCCTGGCCCAGCCGGAGGTCGCCGTAGTTGAACCACGAGCCCGACTTCTCGACGAGCTTGTCGGCCAGGGCCATGTCGAGGACGTCCCCCTCGCGCGAGACGCCGTGGGTGTACATCATGTCGAACTCGCAGGTGCGGAACGGCGGCGCGACCTTGTTCTTGACCACCTTCACCTTCACCCGCGACCCGACGATCTCCTCGCCGTCCTTCACCGGCCCGATCCGCCGGACGTCGATGCGGCACGAGCTATAGAACTTCAGCGCCCGGCCTCCCGGCGTGGTCTCCGGGCTGCCGAACATCACGCCGATCTTCTCGCGGATCTGGTTGATGAAGATCAGGACGCACTTCGACCGCGAGACGCCGCCGGTCAGCTTCCGCAGCGCCTGGCTCATCAGCCGGGCCTGGAGGCCGACGTGGCTGTCGCCGATCTCCCCCTCGATCTCCGCCTTGGGCACCAGCGCGGCGACCGAGTCGATCACCACGATGTCGACCGCGTTGGACATCACCAGCATCTCGGCGATCTGCAACGCCTCCTCGGCGCTCCCCGGCTGGCTCACCAGCAGGGCCTCGATGTCCACCCCCAGCCGCTTGCACCAGGAGGGGTCCAGCGCGTGCTCGGCGTCGATGAACGCCGCCACGCCGGTCTTCTGGGCGTTGGCGATCGTCTGGAGGGCGATCGTCGTCTTGCCGCTGGACTCCGGCCCGAACAGCTCCACGATCCGGCCCCGCGGCAGGCCCTTGCCCCCCAGCGCCAGGTCCAGCGACAGGGCGCCGGTCGAGATCCCCTCGACCTCCAGGTGACTCCCCTCGCCGAGCTTCATGATCGAGCCGGCGCCGAACGCCTTCTCGATCTGGCTGATGGCCGTGTTCAGCGCCTTCGCCTCGGCGGTCGCCGGCGCCGCCTTCGCCTCGGTTGCACCCTGTCGCTTCGCCACGACCTCGGCTCCTTCATGCTCGGCAATGTTCTGTACACGCGGACACTACTGTATCATGACGGCCCCCGCGGGTCAAGCCTGGGAGCGGGCTTTCGCGGAGGCCAGGGGGGCCCGGGCGAGCGCGGCGTAGGTGGGGCCTTCGGGGGTCAGGGTGGAGGAGTAGACGACGACCTCGCCGACGAACATCGTGCCCGGGGACCATTCGCGGTGGTCGGCGACGATTGCGGAGAGATCCGGCGCGGGGGAGGGGGCCTTGCCGCGGCCGACGCCGGCCTTCAGGCGGCCGAGCGTCACGTGGGGGGTGAATCGCGTGTCCTCCGGGGGACGGCCGATCCGGCGGAGGTTGGCGACGACCTCGCGGTGCAGCGCGGCGAGCGCTTCGACGCCCGGCCCGCCGAAGCCCGCCCAGGCGACGCGGGGCCGTTCGGGCTTCGGGAAGGCGCCCAGGCCGACGACCTGCACCTCGAACCGCTTGCAGGCGCGCGCGGCCTGACGGGCGGACTCGCAGACCTCGTTCAGCTCGGCGAACGGGACGTCGCCGAGGAAGGCGAGGGTCAGGTGGAACGGGGTCGAGTCCACCCATCGGAAGGCGGGCACCGACGGGGCGAGCTTGTGTTGCAGCTTCGTGAGCCGTTCGGCCACGTTCGGGGGGACGTCGATCGCCAGGAAGGTCCGGGTCGTCTGGGCCATCGCGCGGCGTCCTTTCGATGTCGTATCCCGTCGGTCTCGCGTCCCGACATCGTACCCGGTCCCGCCCGCGCGGGGGAGGCCGCCGAGATGCATCGGAATCGGTCGATCCGAGGCCGACGCGCGGCAAGCCTTCGCGGCTGGGCCGGATGTCCGCATTCCGCGCATCGGCGCCTCGACGCGACGGCGTGGGGGGCTTCGAAAACGTCAATCGACCCCGCGGGAGGGCCGATCAACGGTAAGGGGACCGGGGGGCGTCGCGAGGCGTCCCGCCGGCCCCGCGACGAACGATCGGGACGAGGAAACCTTGCCGGCTCGACGGCCCGCGACGCCTGGGGAAACCCTGGCGACCGAGGGTCCCGCGTCGGCGTCGTCATGCAGGATGGTCCGGCCTTGAACGAGACTTCGACCCAGCGCCACGCCTGGCCACGGTCACGAGCCGACCGGGTCGCCGACGGCCGCCACGCCCCCCCCCTCGTCCTTGAGCAGGCCGGATCCGTCCGGCCGGGCGCGGGGAAGGCGTGGGGCCTGATCGGCCTGGTGATCCTGACGGCGGTGACGAGCCTGGTGGTGGCCACGATCTCGGCCTGGCTGGTCCCGGTCTACATGGCGGCCATGGTCCTGATCTTCGCCGCGCCCCGGTCGCCCCGGCCGGCCGACGAGGCGACGACGCCCAGGGAAGCCCCCCCCGCGCCCCCCGAGGACGCCGCGCCGCCCCGCGCGGACGGCGTCGAGGGGGGGATTGTCGGGGAGGCTCCCGAGGTCGTCGTCGATCCTCCCGCGCCGCCCGAGGCCGTCGAGCCCACGCCCGCCAAGCCCCGCAAGCGCAGGGCGAAGGCGAAGCGAGGCAAGGCGGCGCAGGCGGCCGAGGCTCTCGCGTCGGAGCCGACCTGGATCCGCGTCGGGCCGGGCAAGTTCGTCCGCGCCGACGTCCAGGCCGCGCCCGCCGACACCGACGCCGACGCGCCGGCGCCTTCGACCTCCGATCCCGAGGCCGGAGCCCCGACCGAAGCCCAGACCACGACCCTGACCGCGGCCGATCTCCGGATCGAGTCCGACGCGACCCCCGCCGCCGACGTCGAGCCCGACGCCGCGGCCGAGGCCGCCGAGTCGACGACGCACGAGGACGCGACGCCCGCGTCGCCCCATGAAGCGGAGCCGAGCGAGGTCATCTCGCCGGCCTCCTTCATCAGCGACGAAGCGGAGCCCATGGAATCCGACGAGGGGTACGGCATCGCGCCCTCTGCACTCGCCGGAGCCTTCGACGAGGGGTACGGCATCGCGCCCTCTGCACTCGTCGAGACGTGGGCCCCCGAGGCCCTCCCCGATGCCGTCGCCGACGAGGCGCCCCGGCCCGACGCCGAGCCGACCGAAGCGGAGTGGATCGCCGAGGACGAAGACCGGAGCGAGGCCCAGATCGAGGTGGTGGACGAGGCCGAAGTCGAGTCCCCGGTGGACGAGATCGAAGCCGAGGCGCCGGCCGACGAGCCGGAGGATGATCCCGAGGCCCGGCCCGCGCCGGCCGCCCCCGCCGCGACGGCGGCTTCGCCCACCCCTCGGCGTCTCCCGCCGGGGAGGACGACGCCCCCCGCCAAGGGAGCCGGCCGGACGCACGGCCCGAGCGTCGGGCTAGCCCGCCTCGTCTCGCGCTCGCTGGGGGGGCGTCTGGCCCCCCCTCGTCCCCCCCGTCGTCGCGGCGCCGACGCCCGACCGGCTCGCTCGGGCCGGATCGACGTCGTCCGCGTGAGAGTCGCCCAGCGTGGGCGTCGCCGCTCGGATCCGACCGGCGGACGCCACCATCCTCGATCGCCACCAGGACGGGCCTGACCCGCGGGCCGACCCCCGGGAAACGCGAACGAGAAACGCCCCGCGCCGATGTTGACGCGGGGCGTTTCTCGTTTCGAAGGTCGGCCGGTCCGGCCGGATCAGCGATCGATCTGCTCGGCGGTCGGCTCGTCGGAGACCGGAGTCACCACCGGCTCGGCCGTCTTCCGCTTGCCGGGGGCCCACCAGTTCACGGTGAGGCACAGCACGATCAGGAAGCCGCGAAGGGCCCAGCTCCCCCACTCGGGGAAGTCGGGCCAAGCCGGGTTGCGCGTCCTCTGGATGTAGTGGAACAGTTCCTGCAGGTCATGCGCCATCATCTCGCCGGCCGCGGCCGCCAGGAGCGCCACGGCGGCGTAGGCGATCCAGCGATAGCGGTGCATCAGCTCGGTGACCACCGCGCTGAGGAACAGCAGGATGATGATCGAGACGATCAGCCCGAAGACGATCTGTTCCCAGGTGTCCGCCGCGCTGGCGATGGCCAGGACGTTGTCCAGGCTCATGATGAAGTCGGCCATCGCGATCCGCTGGATGGCCTTGAACAGCGTGGCCGGGGCGGCGTCCGGGTCGACGGACGACTGGACCTCCTCCTGCATGAGCTTGCAGGCGATCCAGACCAGCAGGATCGCCCCGACGAACCGCAGCCCGGGCACGCCCAGCATCTCGTAGACGATCAGCGTGAACGCGATCCGCATGGCGATCGCCATGCCGCAGCCCCAGATCAGGGCTTGCTTGCGCTGCTTGGCCGGCAGGCGGTGGGCGGCCAGGCCGATGATCGCGGCGTTGTCTCCCGAGAGGACTAGATCATAGAGGATGATCTTGCCGAGCGCGATCAAGGATGCGGGGTCGAGAGTCATGCGATGTCCGGAGGTTAAGGCGAGCGGCGGGGATGCGGGGGCGCCAGGTCCCGCGGCGAGAGGGTTCAATATATCTCCCCCGGCGGCCGCTGGGAATCCGGACGGTCGCCGGAAAATCGAACCAGCCCGCCGCTACGCCCCGCCGTCGCGGCGGGGTCACGACCGGAACGCGGCCGTCTCCGGGCGTCGTCGCGCCTCCGACAGGGCGGCGTCGGCCGCGTCGAGCAGGCCGCCGATGGTCTCGGCGCTGGCCGGCAGCTCGGCGGCGCCGACCGAGAGGCTGAGGTCCAGCGGGAGCCCGGACAGGGCGGGGTCGACCGCGACGGCTCGCGCGAGTTTCCGGCCGACCTGGGCGGCGGCGGCCAGCTCGGCGCGAGGGAGGATCGCCATCAGCCGGTCGTCGTCCAGCCGGCCGACGAGGTCGCTGGAACGGAGCAGGCTCGCGACCCGGAGCCCGACCCTCGACACCAGCCGGTCGGCCTCCTCGGGGCCCAGCAGCATGCGGACGCCCCGGAGCTGATCGATCGCCAGGAAGAGGACCGACAACGGCTCGCCATGCCGCCGCGCCTGGCCGATCGCGAAGGGGAGCACCGCGCTCAGCAGGGTCGCGTCGTGGAGCGCCGGCCCTTCGGCCGCCGGCGAGGGGGGGGGAGACGTCGCGCGCTCCAGGCGGTCGAACGCCAAGGCGGCGATCGCCGCGATGGCCTCCAGCCGGCGGACGGCCGCGGCCTCGGCCGAACGCCCGGGCTCGATCCGGCCCCACGAGCGCCCCCCCGCGGCCATGATGGGGATGGCGGGACGCCCCGGGGTGGGCTCGTCCCCTCGCGAGAGCCGGGCCGACGCGCCCCCGGCCCACAGGACGGCCGCGACCAGCGCCTCGTGGACTTCCTCCGCGTCGGTCGCCCTCGCGACGGCCGCGGCGAAATCATGCACCGCCGCCTCTCCCGTCTCCTCCGCGAGATCGCGCATGACGATCCCGACCCCCACGCCGACTTCCTCCCCGCGCTCCACGGCGGTCGCGGACATCGGCGCGTCCCTCCTCCATTCTCGCTCCGCGTACATGGCGAACCTCATCTGGTGACGTCTCGACGGTGGGCCCGGTATGCTCCTCCCCCAACCGTAGTTCACGATCAACCGTCGCGACGGGAAGATCCGGCCTTGCCCGAATCGCGAAGTTCGGCCAGGATGCGCCGTCCATCGTCCCGGCCGCGCTCGCGCACCGGGGCCGGCCCGCCCCTTTCATGTCCATCGCGGGGACGGGACGCCGATAGATAAGGGACGCAAGGACGCCGCCGGGGCGCGAGCCCGCCGAGCGATCCCGCGCACGCGCGGGGCCGGGCGGGCCAGGCAGGATGAGGCCCAGAATGATGCGCAAGTCGCGGAACGTCGCGAAGGGGACGTGGGTGCTCGGGGCGCTGGCCCTGGCGCTCGCGCCGGCGGGGTGCCACTCCAACTGGATCCCGACGACCCGGGTGACGCGGATCCTCGCGCCCGAACCCGTCGCCGAGAACCCGCTCCGCGTCCCCGTGGACGACTTCGAGATGGTCTGGAACCGGACCGTCGCCGAGGTCGGGGGCTACTTCAACGTCGCCGAGGAGAACCGGCTCGCCCGGAAGATCGTCACCGATCCAAAGATCAGCGCCACGCTCCTGGAGCCCTGGCTGGCCGACACCCAGACCCTCGGCGACCGCGTCGAGGCGACGCTCCAGACGGTCCGGCGGTTCGCCGTCGTCAGGATCGACCCCGCCCCCGGCGGCGGCTTCCTGGTGAAGGTGGAGGTCCACAAGGAGCTGGAGGACATGGTCAAGCCCGACCGCCAGGCGATGGGCCGGGCCGTGTTCAACAACGACTTCCCCGTCAATCGCGCCCGAGAGACCGTCGGCCCCGTGCCCGTGGCCAACGGCTGGATCCCCAGGGGCCGCGACGCCGTCCTCGAACAGGCGATCCTCTCCGGGATCCGCGACGCCTTCTTCCTGTAAGGAAGGCGACCGGACGGGCCGACGCCGATCGGCCGGCGAATCCCCCGGCGCGGACGTTCCCCGCGTCGGGGCATCCCCCGCGATCGGCGCGTCGGTTATCGGTCGATCGGACGCGGACGTCGCGTCAGTTGGCGTTGAAGGTCCACCAGGCGCCGGCGCCGGCGATCCCGATCAGGGTGATCGTGGGATCCAGCAGCGCGGCCCGGTGGGCCGGCGAGGCCATCCACATCGCCTCGATGCCGGGGAAGCCCCCCATCGCCGAGTTCTGGCGACGGGCCGGCCCCATCACGTGATGACCCAGGCCACGCGCGGCCTGCTGGTCGTTGTTCATGGCGGCCCAGCTGGCCAGGTTGGGATCGTAGCCGACCGCGCCCAGGCCGTAGGACGCGCGGATGCCGTTCAGCCAGGCGGTGAACCCGTACGGGTCGCCGTAGCCGGCGGCCGGGGCCTGCGCCGGAGCGGCCTCGGCGACCGGGGCGGCCTCCGCGGCCTGCACGCCCGCGTACCCGCTCTGGTAGACATACTGGGGGGCGGCGGGCTGCTGAACGTACTGGGTGGGTTCGGCGGCCTGGTAGATATAGGTAGGAGCGGCGTAAACGGTCGTCGAGCCGTCCGTGGCCGGATAGTAGTACTGTTCCTGGGCTTCGACCCGCCACGAGGCGGCGGTCAGGGCGATGAGGGAGAGGACCAGGCGGGCGAGGATGCGGGACTCAAGGGTGGATAACGACAACGGTCAAACTCCATTGAACCGCGCGGGCGACGCAACGACGCGTTGCGCCCGTAATCGACGGGACGTGGCCCGAATCCGGGATGGGCCCTCTCACGGCTCCCGTGGTCCCTCGCGGCGATATGCCAAAATGGGATTCTCATCCTCAAAACGCAAAGGCTTTCCCGGATCATTAATGCGAATTAATGTTTAACACAAGTGCCACGCGGCCCCCCTCGGGGCATGCCGAAACCGTCGGCGCGCCGGGGTGTCCCTCGGCGGCGAGGGCCGGCGAGGCGTCGCCGTAACCCCATTTCCTAAATATGCATAGAGAGTTCGGCCGAGGCCCGCCGCGCCTCCGGGAGTCGAACATGGCCCGCCGCGCCGCCGCCACATTATATAGCTGAAATCCTGTCATCCACATACTCTAACGTCTCGAATCGACTCCGATATCGCGACGCAAACGGGAGACGCCGGAGCCGCCAAGGGCGGCCCGTTGGCGGCCATCCGAGGCCGAAAGCGATCGGACAATCCGCGCGTCCACCCCAAACCCACCGCGGATCGACGCGGGGCCCCGCCGAAGGCCGCCGCGTCGCGTCCCGGTCGACGAATTGGGGATGATTGTCGGACTTTCATCCCCTTTCGGTCGGCCCCCGGCGGCGAGCGTCCGCGGGGCGAGGGGGCCGATCCGTGATCTTTCGGGGACCCTCTAGGCCGGGCCCGGCGGGTGTTATAGAATACTGCGGCCGCCTTCCCGGGGGCGGGACGCAACCGCACATGTCGAAGCCGGTTCGGGCGCGTGGGCCGGGTCGCCTCGCCGGCCGGCCGCCGCGATGGGGTCGCCATGCTGGCCAAGCGGATCATCCCCTGCCTCGACGTCAACGAGGGGCGCGTGGTCAAGGGGACCAAATTCCTGCACCTGCGAGACGCCGGGGATCCCGTCGAGGTGGCCCGGCGATACGACGACGAGGGGGCCGACGAGCTGGTCTTCCTCGACATCACGGCCAGCCACGAGGGGCGCGAGATCCTCTGGGACGTGGTCCGCCGGACCTCCGAGGTCTGCTTCATGCCCCTGACCGTCGGCGGCGGGGTGCGCTCGATCGAGGACGTGCGGGCGCTGCTGAAGGCCGGGGCCGACAAGGTCTCGATCAACTCGGCCGCCGTGCGCGACCCGGAGCTGATCCGCAGGGCGGCGCGGAGGTTCGGCAGCCAGTGCGTCGTGGTCAACATCGACCCGAAGCGCGTCGACCGCGACGGCCGCGAGGCGTGGGAGGTGCACATCAACGGCGGCCGGATCCCCACCGGCCTGGAGGCCGTCGCCTGGGCCCGCGAGGTCGAGCGCCTCGGCGCCGGCGAGATCGTCCTGACCAGCATGGACGCCGACGGCACCAAGGACGGCTACGACCTGGAGATGACCCGCGCCGTGGCCGAGGCCGTGACGATCCCCGTCGTCGCCTCCGGCGGCGCGGGCTCGCCCGAGCACCTGCGTGCCGCCCTGGCCGACGCCGGGGCCAGCGCCGCGCTGGCGGCGAGCATCTTCCACTACAGGGAGCACTCGATCCGCGAGGTCAAGGACTACCTGGCCGCCCGCGGCGTCCCCGTCCGCCGCCCCGAGGCCGCGCGAGCCTCCTGAAGCAAGCGAACCGATCCGACCCGGCCCGGACCGGCCCCGTCTCGTATCGACCCCACCCCGTCCCGCGAGGAGAGCCCATGTCCACCGCCGTCCAAGCCCGAACCGATGCGCCGGCCAACGAGCCGGAGGCGAACAAGCTGTTTCGCATGTGCATCAAGTATCAGGGGTCGGACCTCCACCTCAAGGTCGGCCTGGCGCCGTCGATGCGGCTGGCCGGCGTCCTGCGCCAGATGCAGCTGGCGCCGCTCACCGAGGCCGACATGGAGCGGCTGATGTTCCCGCTCCTCAACCCCCGCCAGCGCGGGATCCTCGACGAGGAAGGGGGGGTCGACTTCGCCCATATCATCGTGGACGGCGACGTGGAGACGCGGTTCCGCGTCAACCTGTTCAAGGCGCGCGGCCGGCTCAGCCTGGTGGCCCGGCGCGTGAGCAACAAGATCCCGACGTTCGAGCAGCTCCACCTGCCGCCGGTCCTGGCCGACATCACGCAGTACGACCAGGGGATCATCATCTTCGCCGGCGTGACCGGCTCCGGGAAATCGACCTCGATCGCCTCGATGCTCCAGTACGTCAACGAGCGCGAGCGGATGCACATCGTGACGGTCGAGGACCCGATCGAATACACCTACAAGGACGACAAGTCGATCATCAACCAGCGCGAGGTCGGCATCGACGTGCTGGACTGGGACATCGCGCTGAAGCACGCGGTGCGGCAGGACCCGGACATCATCCTGGTGGGCGAGCTGCGGGACCGGGAGACGTTCAACGCGGCCATGCACGCCGCCGAGACCGGGCACCTCGTCTTCGGGACGATCCACGCCGGCACGGCCCCGTCGACCATCGGCCGCCTTCTCGACCTGTTCCCGCGCGACATGCACTCGTCGCTGCGGCAGTCGCTGGCCTTCAACCTGAAGGCGATCGTCGCGCAGAAGCTGCTGCCGACGACCAAGGAGTGGGCCGACAAGGGGGTGACCCGCGTCCCGACCAACGAGATCATGCGGATGAACCCGACGGTCAAGAAGCTGATCCTCAACGAGGAGGACACGAAGCTGGGCGACGCCATCCGGATCGGGATGGGCGAGGGGATGATGGACTTCACCGAGAGCCTGCGCCAGCTCGTCGTCGCCGAGAAGATCGAGCGCGCCGTCGCGTTCGAGGTGGCGCCGCAGCCCGAGTCTTTGAAAATGGCGCTCAAGGGGATTACCATCAACCAGCCTGGTATCCTATAACGGTTCCCACGCGCCGAGGCCGCCCCGGCGGAGCCCGCCCGCGGCCCCGGCCCGACGTCCCCGGCGCGAGGTTCGTCGCCGATCGGGGGCCCGGGATCGTCGCGCGGCCGCGCCGCCGACGCCCCCGCCGCGCCCCCGATGGACGCCCCGCGCCCGATCGCCCGCCGGGCCTCGCAGCCAAGAAAGGTCTTCAATGATCCGCCCGTCCCTGGCCCTCGCGACGTCGACCTTTCTGATCGGGACGCTCGGCGTCGCCGCGGGGGCCGACGCGTCCGACCCGCTGGGCTTCGCGCCGCTGCTCGCCCAGGCCGTCGACGCCGGCGCCTCCGCCGCGCCGGCCTCCGAACGCGGGCCGGGGTTCTACCTGAACCTCTACAAGTTCATCCCGGTCGTCCTGATCTACCTGCTTTGGGTGCGCACCACCGGCTGGGTGGAGGACGACGGGCGGGAGCTGAACAACCCCAAGGCCGAAACCTGGAACTCGGTCGTCTTCTTCTCGGGCGTCCTCGGCCTGGTGATGGTCTTCTCGATCCCGATCTACCCCGTCGGGATGACGCTCCTGCTGCTGGGCTATTTCGTCCCGATCCTCACCTACGTCTTCATCCGCAACCAGACCGTCGCGGACGACCAGAAGGTCCTGACCCCCTACCACCTCGGGGAGGTGACCAACGACCTGCTGGCCAGGCTGGGGATGCGGCCCATCTTCAACAAGAACACCGGGTCCATCGACCGCGCCGGGCCGCCGATCACCTTCGTCGGCAAGTCGTCCGGGTCGGGCGCCAAGGAGGACCCCGACCGGGTCCGCCGCGCCGAGGAGTCGCCCAACTTCATGGCCGCGAAGGAGCTGGTGTATGACGCCGTCCTCCGCCGCTCGACCGACATCCACCTGGAGCCGACCACCGACCAGCTCTCGGTCCGCTACCGCATCGACGGCATCCTGCACTCGGCCGAGCCGTTCGACCGGTCGACCGGCGACGCGGTGATCAACATCTTCAAGACGCTCTCGGCGATGGACATCTCCGAGAAGCGCAAGCCGCAGGACGGCTCGTTCGCCGCCAAGCTCTCGGGCCGCGACCTGGACTTCCGCGTCGCCACCTCGGGGTCGAAGGCGGGCGAGAAGCTCGTCATGCGAATCCTGGACAACTCGGCCGGCATCACCAAGCTGGAAGACCTGGGGATGCGGCCGAAGCTGGTGGAGCAGACGCGCAGCCTGGTCACCCAGCCGCACGGCATGTTCCTGGTCTGCGGGCCGACCGGCTCCGGCAAGTCGACCACGCTCTACGCGGCCCTCCGCGAGATCGACCGCTACCAGCGGAACATCATCACGGTCGAGGACCCGATCGAGTACCACCTCGACAACGTCACCCAGATGGAGGTGAACACCAAGTCGGGGCAGACCTTCGCCACCAGCCTGCGGTCGATCCTCCGGCAGGACCCCGACGTCATCATGATCGGCGAGGTCCGCGACCAGGAGACGGCCAACATCGCCTGCCAGGCGGCCAACACCGGCCACATGGTCTTCTCCACGGTCCACTCCAACGACGCGGTCACGGCGCTGTTCCGGCTGCTCGACCTGGGGGTCGAGCCGTTCATGATCGCCTCGGCCCTCTCCGCGGTGCTGGGGCAGCGGCTCGTCCGCCTCCTCTGCGACGCCTGCAAGGAGCCGTACAAGCCGAAGCCCGAGTTCCTCAAGAAGGCCAACCTCCCGGCCGACAAGGTCGACGTCTTCTACCGCCGGCCCGAGAACCCCGAGCAGGTCTGCCCCCAGTGCGGCGGCACCGGCTACTTCGGCCGCGCCGGGATCTTCGAGCTGCTGGTCATCACCGAGCCGATCCGCGAGATGCTCCGCGAGAACCCCTCGCTGACCAAGATCAAGGCCGAGGCCCGCCGCGGCGGCATGATCTACCTCCAGGAGGACGGCCTCCGCCAGGTGATCCAGGGCCGCACCTCCATCGAGGAGCTGCTCCGCGTCGTCAAGTGACCCGGCCCCGCGAACCCGACGGACCCGCGCCCGCCGCCGACCTCAGCCCCACGGGAACCTCCTCATGCCTCCGGCCCTGCTCGACACGCTCCTGGTCGCCCTGATGCTCTTCATGACCTACGTCCTGACGAGCGAGGGGGCCTGGGGCACCGCGCTGATGTTCTTCAACGTCCTGTTCGGCGGCCTGATCGCGTTCAACTTCTTCGAGCCCCTGGCCGACCTCATCGACTCGACCGGGATCGGCTGGGGCTTCTCGGATATGTTGGCGATGATGCTCATCTTCTGCGCGTCGGTCTTCGTGCTGAGGCTGGCGACCGAATCGCTCGCGCCGGTGATGGTGAAGTTTCCCAACCCGGTCTACCAGGTCACCCGGCTGGCCTTCGCGTTCGCCACCACGGTCGTCACGTTCTCGATCATCCTGCTGGCGTTCCACGCCGCGCCGGTGCACAAGAAGATCTTCGGCTACATCGACTACAACACGAAGCCGCCGTTCGGCTTCGGGATCGACCACGGCTGGCTCGGCTTCTTCCAGTACACCACCGGCGACATCTTCGCGCGGTACGGCCACGGGGGCCGCGACCCCTACGGCACCTACGGGAAGACCGGCAACCAGTACATGCGGGTCCAGCTCTTCGACCCGCGTGGCCGCTGGCTGCTCGACAAGCAGGAGGCCCGCCCCTTCGGCGAGGGGCCCATCATGGAGGACGCCGGCGGCGCGGAGGCCCCGACCGGCGACGCCGCGCCGGCCGAAGGTCAGGCCGGCTCGCGGCCGATCGGCGGCGCGGTCGCCCCGACGGCCGGGCTCGGCCAGCCCAACTGACGCCCGGGCGATCAGCGGGTTGCGGGGAGGCCGGGGAGGCCGCTGGCGGCCGTGGTCGTGGGCTCGTCCGGCTCGACGCTCCGCACCTGGAGCAGGTCGAGCCGGATCTGGTTACGCACGCCGAACACCTGCTGGACGCGGTAGACGGCCGCCTTCCCGGACATCGTCTCGATCACGAACAGGGGCGCCCAGCCGGTCCCCATCGTGCCGAGCTGCCCGGTCGTCATCAGGAACCGGGGCTTCGGCCCGTTGTCGACGTCGAGCTGGAAGTCGGCGACGAGGTCGCGCTCGCAGAAGGCGTCCAGATGGCGGGTGGACCCGGCGGCCGTGGCGCGGAAGCTGGGGATCGTCGCGCGGAGCCTCCCCGCCTTGTAGTCCAGGTAGTAGAGGGCTTCCTCCGGGATCTGGACCTTCGTCCCCTCGTCGTATCGGACGGCGACGGGGCCGGTCGCGAGGATCGACTCGCCCGACCGATCGCCCCCCCCGGCGTGCATCGGCCGCGGGGCCCCGCCGGCGAGCCAGGCGCCCAGCCCCACGCCGACCGCCAACCCGAGCGCGGCCCCCATCCCCGGACGCTTCGCGATCATCTTCCGCCCTCCCTGGATAGGTTCGTCCCGACGCCGCGGACCACCCGCCGCGCCGGCATTGTGCGGGGACGCGCCCGGGGCGTCCAGCCCAACCCGGCGTCGTCTTCCCCCGCGCGGCATAATGGGCGAGGGGCCGTCCGCGCTTCGGCCCCGCGTCCCTTCCCCCCGGAGCCCCGCCGTCATGACCTCGACGCTACTCGTCGCCCTGGCCCTGACGATCCAGGTCCCGCCCCCGACCACCGGCGACGACGTCGGCCGAGCCCTGGCGGATGAATCCCGGTCGCTGATCGCCGCGGAGGCCGAGGCGCTCAAGGCCCTGGCCGATCGACTGACCGAGGAACACGAGGGCGATGGGGCCGAGGAGGTCCGCAAGCTCCTTCCCAGGCCGGTTGACGGCCCAGGCACGCGCGTCGCCCCGCTGCCGGATGTCGTCGCGCCGCGGCCCAAGCCCCCGGCCGCCGAGGACTCCTGGCGGGACGCGATCGCCGCGATCCGCGAGCCCGTCGGCGAATCGTTCTTCGAGCTGGCGCGGAAGGCGGCCGACGCGCGGCCGCCCCACATGGGACGCGCGGCCGTGGCGCTACGCGAGGCCCTCGACCGCCTCCCCGACCACGCCGAAACGCGGCGGCTGCTGGGCTACGTCCCGCACGAAGGGGGTTGGGCCAGGCCCTTCGCCGTGGGCCAGCTCAAGGCGGGGAACGTCGCCCATCCCACTTACGGCTGGGTGCCGGAAGACTGGGTCGCGCGGCTGGAGTTGGGCGAGCTGCCGGCCCCCTACGTCCGCGGGAAGCCGACCACCTGGCTTCCGGCGGCCGAGGCCGACGGGCTCCGATCCACCTGGCGCAACCCCTGGCGGATCAACACCGAGCACTTCGAGATCCGGGCCGACGTGCCGCTCGCGGAGGCCATCTCGTTCGGGCGTCGGCTCGAGGCGTTCCATGACCTGTTCTTCACCGTCATGGCCGACGCCATCGGCGACGACCTGCCGCTCGCGCGTCGGTTCAAGTCCCCCACGCTCCAGCCCGACGCCAACTACCGGCCGCATCAGGTGATCTACTACGCCGACCGCGACGAGTACCGCGAACGCCTGCGTCCCATCGCGGGCGAGAGCGTCGGCTCCGACAGCCTCGGATATTACGACCCGCGCGGGCCCGGCAAGGGGAACCGTCGCCCGGCCTACTTCTTCCGGGACGTCGACGGCCAGCTCCCCGTCGAGGCGACCCTCCATCACGAGGTCTCGCACCAACTCCTCTTCGAGTCGGCCGGCCCCAACGCGTACCTGAGCAACGCCGGCGACTACTGGGTCTTCGAGGGGCTCGGGACCTACTTCGAGACCGTCACTCCGCTGGACGACGGAGCGTTGGAGGTCGGCGGGCTCGTGGGCGCGCGGCTGGTCGAGGCGGCGAGGTCGCTCGGCGCGCGAAAGTTCCTGCCGTTGGAGGACTTCCTGCGACAGAACCAGGCGGCGTTCAACCGCGAGGCGCGGATCCACGTCAACTATCAGCAGGCGATGGCCCTGGCCGTCTTCCTGATGCAGGGCGAGGAGGGCGCGCTCCGCGAGCCGTTCCTGGACTACGTCCGGGACGCGTACCGCGGGCGGATCAAGCGAGGGGCGGGGCGATCCCTGGAGGACCGCCTCGGCATCCCGATCGACGAGATCGAACGGCGATTCAAGGCGTTCTACGCCCCGTACATCGGGGGTTGAACGGTGAGGGCGGGCCGGCGTCGCCGTCGCCCGCCGCCGTTCGAGGCCGGGCTCACTCGCCGACGTAGGGCAGCAGGGCCATGAACCGCGCCCGCTTGACGGCGGCGCTGGAGGCCCGCTGGAACGCGGCGCAGCTCCCGCTCCGCTTGCGGGAGAACATCTTGCTCTGGTTGGTGCAGAGCTTCTTCAGCAGGCCGATGTCCTTGTAGTCGACATAGGCCGGGCGGGGGCAACCCTCTTTGGTGCAAAAACGGCAGCGGTTCTTGCGGTTGCGTCCGAACTTCTTCCTCGGCATAAACTTTCCGTCCTCAGCCGCTTACGAAAAAAGGAGGTTGCCCGGGCGGCGGCGCGAGGGCCCCGCGGGGCGTGGCGAGCCCACGTTACGGCAAGCGTTCGAGTTTAAGGCGCCCCGTCGACGGCGTCAAGCGGGCCGCGGCGACGACGCGGCGGCGGGTCGCCACGCGTCGGGCTCGTCCGCCCCGGAGCGTCGCCACGGCTGCTTGCCGAGATGGACGAAACTTCGTAAATATCGCCAAAAGCTGGCGCGGCCAGGCTGTACCCCCTGGCGCGCCATTGCAATCGCCATCTCCGTTGTTATCATCACCATCCGCTTTCGATCCCAACCTCCCAAGTGCCGTACCAGAGACGACGACAGCCCCATGGCAAATAAGCTTGGAATTAGAAACATCTTTTTTGTCTATTTCTGCGCCTCGTTAACCGCCTCGCACGCCCGCGCCGGCCTTGATGTCAACGTTACATTCCAGGATCCCGGCGGGACCAACGCCGCCTACCACGATCGCATCCGGGACGCGATGCGCGACGCGGCCGCCGCCTGGGGCCGATACATCGAGACCGAGCCGGTGACCCTCCAGATCCAGTTGAACTTCACCAGCGAGTCGACCGCCAGCGCCGGCAACCTCTCCCATAGGTTCGATTCGGTGATCGGCGGGGTCGCGACCTACGAGGTCGGCGCGATCATCAAGCTGACGACGGGCGAGGACATTAATTTCGGCGCGTACGACGCCGTGTTCAACATCGGGTTGAACTGGCTGACGAACATGATCTGGTGGAACCCCGCCCCCGGGTCCCCCAGCCCCCCGCCGGCGGGCAAGATCGATTCCCACTACGTCTTCATGCACGAGATCGGCCACATCCTGGGATTCGCCTCCTACCGCGAGAACTCGGGCCGCCTGCCGATCTTCAACGGCTCGCCCTACCAAACGACGTTCGACGCCCACACCTCGATGCTCGGCGGCAATCTCTACTTCACCGGCGACGCCGCGATGCACGCGCACGGCGGCCAGCCCGTGCCGCTGACCTTCGGGAACTTCTCGCACGTCGGGAACTCCAGCGCCTCGGGCCGTCCCGGCTCGGATCTGGTCAACGATGTGATGAACGGGGTCGTCTCGCGGTCGATCCGCTACGAGCTTTCGGCCTTGGACGTCGCGATCCTGGAGGACCTTGGCTACACGCTCTCGGCCGAGGGGCGCAACCTGGTTTACGGCCGTTCGGCGGTCCCGGACCCCGCCTCGATCATCGCCCTGGCGGTCGGACTCTCGGGCCTTGGCGCATGCCGCGCAGCCAGCCGTCGCCGCCGCGCCGCCTGACGCATCGCCAAGTCACTTAACCGGCCGCCGGCCGTCACGCGACGAGCCGCCCGCCGTTGGGTTCGTTCGTCATCGCGCGACCCCCTGACATTAACCGCAACTCCTGAATAGATGGCGACTTGCACGCGAAACGAGTTGGCTTCGTTCGTCATTTTCGAATGCGCGATTCGTCGCCGTTGCCGGTCGCCGGCATGGGAGCTGTCGGGGGAGTCACGGCCGCGCGTGACCAGATGTCCGCCGTCCGCATGGCTTCGCGAAGGCCAAGCCTCCGCGATGGCGGCGCATGCCGCGCGGCGGGCTTGTCTCGCTCGTCGTACCGATACCGGGATGTCAAGGAGCGGGATCCACGATCTCTCAATACAGTCCACGGCGAGAGAACAGGGATTTCAGGTTTCCGAAAATTTTTCCCGGGGGAAAGGCGAAGCCCGCCGGCGTCCCCCTTGACCGCGATGGCCATCGTCGCCTAGGATGCGCCTGGGCCGCCATGTCCGGCCGCCCCCGAACCGGAGCCGCTCGAATGTCCCCGTCGCTCGCCAGCCTCGACCTCCTCCTCCTGGGCCTTACGGGCCGTCAGGGTGGATCGTCCTAGGGCCGGCCAGCTTCGACCGGGAAGCGAACAACGGAACCCCGAGGACCACCCAGACGGTGGACTTCGGGGTTCTTTTTTTGGTCTACGCCCCCCCGAACCCGCCGCCCGGCCCCTCGGCCCCGCCGTCCGCCTTTGCGGGCGAGCCCCCGGGCGTCGTAAACTTGAAGGAAGCCATCGCGGCGGATCCCCGCCGCCCCCGAACCCGAGGAACGAGCCGACCATGAGCGCCGATCCGATGTCGAGCCCGGCCCAAGATCGCGACCGCGTGCGGATCTTCGACACCACCCTCCGCGACGGCGAGCAGTCGCCGGGCGCGAGCATGAACCTGGCGGAGAAGCTGGAGCTGGCGCGGGCGCTCGCCGGGCTCGGGGTCGACGTGATCGAGGCCGGGTTCCCGATCGCCTCGGTCGGCGACTTCGAGTCGGTCCGGGCCATCGCCGCGGAGGTCGCCGGCTCCACGGTCTGCGGCCTGGCCCGCTGCAACGACCGCGACATCGACCGCGCGTGGGAGGCCGTCCGCTTCGCCCAGAGGCCGCGGATCCACGTCTTCCTGGCGACCTCGCCGATCCATCGCGAGCACAAGCTGCGGATGAGCCGCGAGCAGGTGGTCGAGCGGGCCGTCGCCGGGGTGAGGCGGGCGGTCGCCGCCTGCCCGGACGTCGAGTTCAGCCCGGAGGACGCCGGCCGCACCGAGCCCGAGTTCCTGCGCGAGGTGATCCAGGCCGTCATCGAGGCGGGCGCGACCACGGTGAACATCCCGGACACCGTCGGCTACCTGCTGCCCCACCAGTACGGCGCGATGATCGCCGACCTGGCGGCGAATGTGCCGAACATCGGCCAGGCCGTCATCAGCACGCACTGCCACGACGACCTGGGGCTGGCCGTGGCGAACAGCCTGGCCGGCGTGCGGGCCGGCGCCCGGCAGGTGGAATGCACCATCAACGGCATCGGCGAGCGGGCCGGCAACGCGGCGCTGGAGGAGATCGTCATGGCGATCAAGACCCACCGCGGCGAGTTCGGCGTCGACACCGCCGTGAAGACCGAGCGGCTGTACCCCGTGAGCCGGATGCTCACCACCATCACCGGGCTGGCCGTGCAGCGGAACAAGGCGATCGTCGGCCGCAACGCCTTCGCCCACGAGTCGGGCATCCACCAGGACGGCATGCTCAAGAACCGATCGACTTACGAGATCATGCGTCCGGAGGACGTCGGCGTCCCGCAGACCGACCTGGTGCTGGGCAAGCACTCCGGCCGCCACGCCCTCCGCGACCGGGTGGCCGAGATGGGCTACACCCTGACCGACGAGCAGGTCGAGGCCGTCTTCAACGACTTCAAGGCGCTGGCCGACAAGAAGAAGGAAGTCTACGACGACGACCTGGCCGTGCTGATCGACCGGCAGCTGGGCGACGTCCCGGCCTCGTGGAAGCTGATCAGCCTGCACACCACGGCCGGCACCGACCTGCTCCCGACGGCCACCGTCGCCATCCAGCGCCCGGACGGCGAGATCGTGCGCGACGCGGCGATCGGCGACGGCCCGGTCGACGCCATCTTCAAGGCGGTCGAGCGCGTCACCGGCGTCCACGCCGACCTGCACGAGTTCGTCGTGAGGAGCGTGACTCAGGGGAAGGACGCCCAGGGCGAGGTGACGCTGGAGCTGGCCGTGGAGAGCGCCGACGCCAGCTTCCGCGGCCGCGCCGCCTCCACCGACATCATCGAGGCGTCGGCCCTGGCGTACCTCAACGCCGTCAACGCCATCACCGCCCGCCAGGCCCGCGGCCAGAACCGCGAGGTCATCGGCCGGCCGGGCGCCGGGGTGTGAGACCGACGAGGATGACGGTCTTCCCCCCTGGAGGGGGAAGACAGACTCCGTAGGAGTCAGATGAGGGGGAGCCCGCCCGCTGGGTTGCGGAACTCGTAGCAAGGCCCAGGCTGGCGCCCGGGAAGCCGGCCGCGAATTCCAGAGGCTACCTCGCTCGTCCCCCCCTCATCCGGCCCTCCGGGCCACCTTCCCCCACCAGGGGGGAAGGGGTTGGGCGCTGTCGTCAATTTCCGGCGGCCTCCGAAGGCCGCCCCTCGGGCCGGACCGGGGCGGGCTTGCGGGGGAGCTTCTCGTCCATCATGGCGGTGTTGTAGACGAACGCGGCCATGATGATGCTGGCCTGCCTCAGGTCGTCGGCCTGGGCGCGGTCGTAGACGTCCATGTTGGAGTGGTGCGTCCGGGTGCCGTACTCGATCTCGTCCTGGATGAACTGGAACCCGGGGAGGCCGACGGCGTCGAACGGGAGATGGTCGGTGCCGCCGGTGTTGGCCATCGAGAGGGTCTGCGCGCCCATGTCGCGGAACGGCCGGAGCCACTCGCGGAAGATCGGCCGGACGGCCTCGTTCCCCTGGAGGTAGACGCCGCGGATCCGACCCGTTCCGTTGTCGAGGTTGAAGTAGCCTGAGAGCTTGTCGTATTCCGGCTTCGTCGCCTCCGCGTCGTCGGCCTCGGAAGGGGGCTCGCCGAAGCCCGCGGAGCGCTTGCGGAAGTGCTCGTCGACGTAGGCCTTGGACCCGAAGATCCCCTGTTCCTCGCCGGTCCAAAGGGCGACGCGGATCGTGCGGCGGGGCTTGAGGTCCAGCGCCTTGATGATCCGAGCGGCCTCCATCGCCGCGGCGCAGCCGGCGGCGTTGTCGGTCGCGCCGGTGCCGCCGTGCCAGGAGTCGAGGTGGCCGCCGAGCATGACGACCTCGTCCTTGAGGTCGGTCCCCGGGATCTCGGCGACGGTGTTGTAGCAGTTCATATCCTCATCCTGGAACTCGACGGCCAGGTCGACGGCCATCCTCGGCTTCTCGCCGGCGGCGAGCATGCGGACGAGGCGGTTGTAGTGCTCCTTGGCCATCACCAGTTGCGGGATCACGCGGGCCTCCTTGTCCCAGGCCCGGAGTCGCTTCGGCGGTTGGCCCTCGCCTTCGCCCTCGTCGGCCGACGGGACGACGCTCGCCGACTGGACGAACAGCGTTCCGCCGTCGCCGTTGCGGCTGGGCTCGATCAGGAGCGCAGCGCCCTCGTCGGCGAGGAACTTCTGCCGCATGCCGGGCAGATCCACTCGCGGCCGGGCGGGGCGGGCCGGCGCCTGGCGCGGCCGATCGGCGCGGGGGACGTTGGGATCGGGGGCGTCGGCCAGGTCGAGCAGTTGCTTGTCGGTCTTGCGTCGGGCCAGCGGCTCGAAGCGGGCGGGGACCTCGATCGGGGGACCGATCAGGACGATCGCGCCCTTGAGCTTCCCCTTGTACTTCTCGAAATCGGCCTCGGACTTCGCGTCGAAGTGGACGACGTCGGCCGTCAGGGTGCCGTCGAGCGCGGGGGACCAAGCCTTGGGGAGGGCGATCAGCGGGATGCACTGGGGCTCGACCACCTGCGCCGAGAACCGCTTGAGCGTCCATCCCCGGCCGAACGGCCCCCAGGCTTCCAGGCGGGCGTTCTCCATGCCCCACTCGGCCATCCGGTCGCGGGTCCACTCGTTGGCCCGCTTCAGCGCCGGCGACCCGCTGAGGCGCGGGCCGATGACGTCGGTGAGCGTCTCCAGCGTCTCCATCACCCGCGACCGCTCCTCGCCCTCCTCCTTGATGAGCGCGATCGGGTCGGGCTTCTTCTCCGGCTCGGCCTTCGTCTCGGCCTCGGCGGCGGGGGGCGTCGGTGTGGGGGCCGGGGCCTGCGCCCAGGTTTGCGAGAAGGAGACGAGGCCGAACAGGCCGGCGACGGCGAGCGTCGCGGCCATTTCGCGGATGCGAAGCATGGGCGTCCTCCGGGGGGTCGATCTTGACCAGGCGCGCCCCAGGGAGAGGTCACGTCGGCGCGCGATGCTCGACCATCATAGCCGTCCGCGACGCCCGGAACGACACCCCCGACGACCGCGGGCCGGCCCTCGCCCGCGCGGGGAGGACCGGCCCGGATCAAGGCGTCGTCACCTGGGCTCCAGGACGAACGTCGCCTCCTCGGTCGTGCCCTCGGCGAGCTTCATCGTGCGTTCGGCCGGCTTGAAGCCTTTGGCCGAGACCGACACCTTGACCTCGCGGTCGGGCAGGAGTTGCGAGGTGCGATAGCGGCCGTCGTTCTGCTCGTCCTGGATCGCCTCGGTCTCGCGACGCCCGCCGGAGAGATCGACCCTCTTCTCGCCGTCGGGATGGTCGCCGGTGTATTCCGCCTCGGCCTTGAAGCCCTCGATCTGTTCCCCGTCCTTCGTTCGGGCGTCGATCAGGATCAACGGGGCGACGTAGCGGACGATCTCAAGGTCCTTCACGTCATGGTCGAGCGTCCCCAGCACGACGCTCCGCCCCTCGGTCAGCGGGGCGTCCTTGCCGACGCGGTATCGGGCCGAGGCGTGCTCGTTCGTCATGATCTGGACGGTCGTCCCGACGAGCCCGCGCGGGACCTTGAGGGAGAACCGGCCGTCGTCGCCGGGGCGGGCCTCGTCGAACCAGCTCTGTTCGCCGACGTATGTCCCCGAGACGATGCAGGCCCATCCCCGGCTAGGCCGGCCCTGGCTATCGACCCAGCCCCCCTCAAGGACGACGTGGGGCGATTCGCGCATCTCCAGCGGCGCGGGGGGTTGGCCGTCGGCGATCGTCACCTTGATGGGCAGGAAGACCCCCGGGACCTCTCGCGGCTCCCAGCCCTCGGACCGTTTGGCGCGGGAGTCGAAGTCGGTCGGGGCGACGTGATACGCGCCCGCTGGTAGGGGGTCGAACGCGAAGCGCCCCTGGGCGTCGGTCTCGGTCGTCCGCTCGACCGCGTCGGAGACCGGCAGGCCGGCGACCGGCGCATCCTCGCGACGGGCCTGGACCAGCATCCCCGCAACCGGCTTGCCGTCGATGTCGAGCGCCGTCCCCGTGAGCCGGACGCCCGGCTTGAGGCGGAACGTCCCCAGGTCCCCGCGACGGCCGTCGAGCAGCTCGCGCGATTCGGGGGCGAAGTCCTTCGGCAGGATCCACAGGACGCCCTTGCCCGGGGTGGTGATCGGGATGCGGAAGGAGCCGTCGGCGTCGGTCGTGGCGCGGGCGAACGAGCCGTACTCGAAGGCCTTGTCCGTCGTGGAATAGGCCAGGAGGTCCACGCCGGCCGCCGGCTCGCCCTCGGGCGTCTCGACCTTCCCGGTGATCGGTCGCGCCGGCCGCAACTCGACCGATTCGAAGAACGGCCGCTCGCCCAGCCCGATGTTCTTCCGGATCATCGACAGCGAGTAGCCGAAGCCGGAGCGCGGGGCGTAATCGGGATGCGCCACGTCCAGCTCGATGTACATATAACGCTCGGACGCCTGATCGGGGGGGATGGTGAACTCGTAGGTCCCGTCGGCGGCGGTCTTGTGATGCGTCTCCTCGACCACGCGGTTGCCGCGGGCGGTCAGGAGGGATCGCCGCACCGTGACCTCGGCCCCGGCGATCGGCGCGCCGGTGTCCTTGTCCTTCACGACGCCGTTGTGGTGGAGCGCCTCCCCCTCGGCCTTACTGGCGACGTCGGGCGGGTTCTCGGACTCTTGCGCCATGGCGTCGAGATGGACGCCCGAGGCGGCCAGGGCGATGACGGCGGCGATCGCGGCGACGGCCAGGCTCCAGGCGGGCCGGCATCGGGCTTCCAGCGGTTCGCGAGGTTGCACGACCATGAGGACCCTCCGATACAACTCCGAGCGACGCTCCCCGATCCCGAGCGCGGGCCACGGCGGCCCGGCGTCGCGGGAGCGGGCGATCCGGACGAGGAACGCGGCGTAGCCCTCGGCCGAGCCCGCCGCGGCGGCGCGGGCGTCGGCGAGTTCGTCCTGGGCGAGCCGCAGCCGTCGCCGCAGCCACCAGAACAGGGGCTGATGGAACAAGGCCAGGCCCAGCAGGGCGGCGAGGTTCCAGGCCCAGGCGTCGCGGCGCTCGACGTGCGACCATTCGTGCGCCAGCGCGTAGCGGAGCGCCTCGGTGTCGTCGCCGGCGGCGAGGCTCGACGGAAGCAGGATCACCGGGCGGATCCAGGTGTTCGTGCAGGGCGAGGCGACCCGCTCGCCCTCCAGCAGCCGGACGCGATCCGCCCCGGGCCCCGCGATCTCGCGCAACGCCTCCCGCGCCGCGCCCGACGCCGGCCGCGACGAGCGGACCAGCCGCGCGAACGCCGCTTGCCCCAGCAGCCACCACGCGACCATCCCCGCCGCGCCCGCCGCGTAGGCCCCGGCCAGGAGCGCGGCCGGCGTCCACGGCTCCCGCCGCGCGGCGGGGACGATCGGCGAGGGGGCGGGGGGCGGGTCGACCTTCCGCGATTCGACGGACGGGGGAGCGGTCGGCCCATCAGCCGTCGCGATCGCCGGGGGATGTAATGGCGTCGCGGGGCGGGGGGGCTCGACGGCGATCGGGCGAGGCTCGGCTTCCCCAGGCAGGACGGGGATCGACCATCGCGGCGTGATCGGCGACGCGGCGAGGATCGGCAGCGCCGCGGCCCCGACGAGGCTCCAGAGGACGAGCCGAATCCGACGGACGGGCTGCCGGCTGAGCCGCACCGCGACGGCCCCCAGCGTTAGGACGATCAGGCCCCCGACGGCGACGTCCGCCGGCCGGTCCCAGGTGAAGGCGCTCCATCCCATATCACGAGCCCTCCCGAGCGCCGTCCCCGGACGCCTTGCGCTTCCGGGCCGCGGCGATGATCTCCTCCAGCTCGCGCAGCTCTCGTTCGCTGGCGTCCTTCGCCTTCAAGAGGCTGAGGACCGCCTGGTCGAGCGCCCCGTCGAAGACCCGTTCCAGCAGCCGCGAAGCCACCCAATCGCGCCCGTGGGTGGGCTCGTACACGAAGGTCCGGCCCTCGGCGCGGTGCCGCACCAGCCCCTTCGTCTCCATGATCCGCAGGACCGTCTGAACCGTGTTGAAGGCCAGCTCCCCCCCGGGGCACATCGTCCGATGCACCTCGCGCACGCTCCCGGAACCCAACTCCCAGAGCGCCTTCAACACGTCCAGCTCCCTCGGGCTGGGCTCCGCTTCCGACACCATTCACCCCCTTCCGCCCGTCACCTGACTTATTAAGTTAGGTGAACGATAAGTCGCGCACCGCGGGGGATCAAGGGGGTTCACCTAAAAAACCAGGTGGCGGTTCAATAGCGCGGACGAGCGTGCGGCTCCGTTCGAGTTCCGCGCCCGCCAGGGGGAGGGGCGATGTCGGCCGTCAAGGGAACTGGCCGATCGCGACCAGTTCCTCGCGGACCTCAAGTCGATGACGCGCGTTCATCGCCAGAACGTGGACGGTGGCGCGTCCGGTGGGCGTGAGGCCGACTATCAACGCCCCGCGTGCTTCGAAATGGCGGGCCCAGTCGTCTCGCCTGGGATTGAACAGGGGGTAAGGATACCGTCGACGGGGTCGATCCTCGCGAGATTGGGCCCCTTGTGGCTGTTGCAGTGGATGCAGGCGAGGGCCAGGTTGGACGGGTCGTCATCGCCGCCGTGCTGGCGGGCTCGGATATGCTCGACGTGATGACGGGTCTCCGCGAATTCCTGACGGATGAGGCAGTACTCGTACCGCTCGCCGGCTCGGCCACGGACGAGTGCACGCGTCGTGGAATCGATCACGCGCCGACGCGGTCGGCGAGGAGGCGGCGGGCCTTGAGCTTCAGGAGCGCGACGATCTCGGCACCCTCGACGTAGCCGTCATACTCGGCCCGTTCCTCGGGGGTCAGCCGGCCCTCGTTGCAGAGGTCGGCCAGTTCCTCGATGCGCGCCTGGAGCGTCTCGTCGAACTCCAGCGCGACGATCGCGCGGGCCGCCTCGACGCTCAGGGAGCGGCTCAGCGGTTCGAGCATCCGATTCAGGGCCGTCGTGGTCGTCGCGGTCGCCATGTCTCGCCTCCCCGCGTCATTATAACGACCGCAGGGCAATGAGGTCGACCGGCCGGCTCAGGCCGCGGCGCCGTCGTGGACGGCGATGATCGTGATGCCGTAGCGGTCGGCCAGGGCGACGACCTCGGGTTGGTCGACGACGATGGTCTTGCCGGCCTCGATCGCCAGGACGCGGGCCTTGGCCTTGCGCAGGTTCTCGATGGTGGTGACGCCGACGGTGGGGACGTCGAACCGCATGTCCTGCTGCGGCTTGGCGACCTTCACCAGCGTCCAGCCGCCGGCGCGGCAGAGGACGCCGGCGCGCTCGATGCAGAGGTCGGTCCCCTCGATCGCCTCGATGGCCAGCGTGGCCTTCTCCTTCACGGCGACCGACTGGCCGACGTCCAGCCGGCCCATCTCCTTGGCCATCGTCCAGCCGAAGGCGATGTCTTCCTTCTCGGCGGGGGTCGGCGGGCGGCGGGTGAGCAGCCCTTCCTTGACGAGCAGTTCCGGGGCGTAGTCCAGCGCGGAGGTGAAGGTCATGCCGTCCCTCTCGAATTCGGCGATCACGGAGAGCAGGAGCGAGTCGTCGCGATTGTCGGCGCGGTCGCGGCGATACCACCACTGGATCGTCCGCAGGTCGGGGCAGAGGCTCAGCCAGCGCATGGGGGTGTAGATCACGTTCTTGGTGACCTTGCCCGCCATGACGATCTCGGTGACGCCCATGCGGCGGAAGGTCCGGATCATCCGGCCCATCCTGGCGACGGGGACGACCTCGAACTGGGCGCAGAGGTCGCGGAGCCGCTCCTCGGCCTCATACCGGATCCCCACGCAGGCGACGTCGTACCCCTGCCGCCGCGCGGCCTCGGCGAAGTGGATCGGGAACCGGCCGTTGCCGGCCAGGAGCCCGATCACCGGGCGGGCGGGGGCGGACGACGACGGCGATGGCGGGGCCGGCTGGCGGAGGCGGCCCAGGCGTCGGGACGTTTCCAGGAGCGGCACGTCGGCCTCCATGGTTCGATCGGGGCTTCCTGTCAGAATCCGGCGGGGTCGGCGTCGTCCGCCGCGTCGCCGAAGCCGACGGTCCCGTCGTGGCTGGGGGTCATCGGCAGGAGCGCCGAGAGGGCCTCGATCTGGGCGGTCAGCTCGCGGAGCTTGTTGTGCATGTCGGGGAGCCGGGCGATCATCTGGAACAGCCGGCGCTGCTCGCGGACGGGGATCGCCGGCGAGCCGAGCACCTGCTGGCCGCTGGGGATGTTGCGGTGGACGCCCGCCTGGGCGCCGACCACCACGCCGTCGCCGATGGTCGTCTTGTCCTTGATCCCCGCCTGCCCGGCCATGACGACGTAGTCGCCCGTCTTGCAGCTCCCGGCGATCCCGACCTGGGCGCACAGGAGGTTGTGGCGGCCGATCTGGTTGTTGTGGCCGATCATCACGAGGTTGTCGATCTTGGTCCCCTCGCCGATCCGGGTCGCCTCGAAGGTGGCGCGGTCGATCGTGCAGTTGGCGCCGATCTCCACGTCGGATCCGACCTCCAGCTTGCCGGTGTGGGGGACCTTGACGTGCCGGCCGTCCACCTGGCGATAGCCGAAGCCGTCGGCCCCGAGCACCGTCCCGGAGTGGACCTCGACGCGGTCCTCCAGCGCGACGTCCGGGTAGAGGACGACGTTGGGATGGATGACGCACTCGCGCCCGAGCCTGGCCCGGTCGCCGATCACCGCGCCGGGGTGGATGGTGCAGCCGTCGCCGACCTCCGCCTCGTCGCCGACGTAGGCGAACGGGTAGACGGCGACGTCCTTGCCGAGCTTGGCCGTGGGCGCGACCCACGCCTGCGGATGGACCCCGGTCCATCGCGCCTTGCTCCCGCCGGACAGGTGGTTCCGCACGGCGATGAAGGCGGCGATGGGGTCGTCGACCTCGATCACGGCAAGGTCGTCCTTCATCGGCGTTCGCCTCGATCGGAAGTGCGGCCCGACGATCGCGGCCGAGGCGGGGGATGTGCGCAGGAGCTTGGCGTAGCGCTCGTTCTCGATGAACGTGATGTCGCCGGGGCCCGCCTCGTCGACCGGACGCGCCGAGCGGATGGCGACGTTGCCGTCGCCGACGAGGCGTCCGCTGACCAAGGCCGCGAGCTGTTCGACCGTTGCGACCACTGGCGATTCCTTTCTTCCCTGAAAGGAGCAGACCAGGACCATGGTGACGAATCGGGGGGAGCTTCCGTCCGGCCTCTGGAAATCCGTTTCCTCGGGGACCCGCGAACCGTCCCGATTCGTCGTCGGCCATCCCGGCCGTGCGGGAATCTAATCCAACTCGCCCCGGCCGACAAGCCGAGTCGGGCCCCGTGGGGGGCCTCGGGCCGCCCCCTACGGACGGCCTACCTCGTCCATCGTCCAGACGACCCGTCGAACTTCAGGGTTCCGCCCGGCGAAGGCCCGCCAACGCCGCGAGGTCGGGGACGCTCGGGCCGTCCACGGGCGCCTCGCCGGGCCGGCTGAGGGCCACCGCGTAAAGCCCCGCCCGCCGCGCCCCGGCGACGTCGTTCTCGAAATCGTCCCCCACCGAGACCACGCGGTCGGGGGGGAGCCCCAGGCGCTCGCACACCGCGCGGAAGAACGACTCGTGCGGCTTGCGGTACCCGACCTCCGACGAGACCACGATCGCGTCGACCAGGCTGGCCAGCTCGGGGAGCCCGGCGACGACCCCGTGCAGCCGGGAGTCGAAGTTCGACCCGATGCAGACCCGCAGCCCGGCCTCGTGGATCGCCGCCAGGGCGGGGGGGACGTCGGGGAAGGCCCGCCAGTTCTCGGGCCGGGCGAAGTGATCCCACAGCTCGTCGAACGCCCGCGACGGGTCGGGGACCTCCGGCAGGGCCCGCGCGACGATCTCGCGCCAGCGGCGGCCTTCCACCCCCTCGTCGGTCGAGAGCGGGCCGTCGGAGCCCTGGACCAGGTCGGCCCGGAACGCCTCGCGGAACCGCCCCCGGACCACGCCGGGATCCAGCGTCACGCCCTGGCGCTCGGCGGCCCGCGCGTAGGCGACCGCCACGGGAGGGGTCGGCTCGATTAAAGTCCCGACGGCGTCGAGGACGATACCCTGGATACGTTCCCACTTCGGTCGCGTGTTCATCGACGTCCATCGGCTTGCATCGTGGTTCGCGTCGCGGAGGTCGCCAGGTCTCGCCCGTCGTCGCCCCGGCCGGGATGCCAAACTGGGCAATCCTCGCCGATATTGTCGGCCCTCGACGGCCCCGAGGAAAGCCCGCTCCCCGGATCGGACCCGCAAGCCGCCCCGTCGACCCACCGGGAGGCCGCCCCCATGCGTTCGCACCCCCACGCCCCGAGCCCCGACCGCCAGGGCCCGCACCTCCCCGCCTCGGCGATCCCCGCCGGCCAGGCGCAGGCGCTCGACCGCCGCCGGTCGCTCGACCAGCAGCAGAACGCCTATCGCGGCATGCACGCCCCCGCCCGGGGCGCCGGGCCGAACCGGAGGCCGCCTTCGTGATCCCCGACGCGGGCGTCAGCCGGTCCGCTTCGGGCGGACCAGGCCGGCGGTCACGTCCACGTCGAGGTCGGCCACGTCGCCCGCCCCCAGCTTGAGCAGGGCGACGCCGGCCATGGCGGCGTTGTCGGTGCAGAGGGACAGGGGGGGGATGAACGTCTCCACCCCCATCTCGTCCATCGCCGCCGTCAGCTTCCCGCGGAACCGCGCGTTGGCGGCCACCCCGCCGCCGACCCCCAGCCGCCTCATGCCGGTCCGCTCCAGCGCCTGGCGGGCCTTCGCGACCAGAACGTCGACCACCGCCTCCTGGAAGCTCGCGGCGAGATCCGCCGTCTGCTCCGGGGTCGGCTGGACGGCCCCGCGCTCCTCGTTCGGGCCGCGCAGGGCGTAGAGGACGGCCGTCTTGAGCCCGGAGAAGCTGAACGCCAGCCGGGGGTCCCGGAGGAACGTCCGGGGGAAGGCGTAAGCCTTCGGGTTGCCGGCCCTCGCCGCCTTCTCGATCTCGGGGCCGCCGGGGTAGCCCAGGTTCAGCAGGCTGGCGACCTTGTCGAACGCCTCGCCGGCCGCGTCGTCGATCGTGCCGCCGAGCGGCTCGCAGTCGAGCGGGCCCCGGCACGCGTACAGGCTCGAATGGCCGCCGGAGACGACCAGGCCGACGCACGGATAGACCTCGCGGTCGGGGTGGGCGAGCTGGCAGGCGTAGAGGTGCCCCTCAAGGTGGTCGACCGTCACCAGGGGGACGTTCAGTGCCAGCGCGAGCGACTTGGCGGCCGTCAGGCCGACCACCAGCGCCCCGACCAGCCCCGGCCGCGTCGCCACGGCGACCGCGCCGACGTCCGCCAGCGTCAGGCCGGCCCGCTTCAGGGCCTCGTCGATCATCGGCACGACCTGGCGGACGTGCGCCCGGGAGGCGATCTCCGGCACGACCCCGCCGAACCGACGATGCAGCCCGACCTGCGAGGAGACCACGCTCGACAGCACCCGAGGCACCCCCGCCCCCGGGGCGGGCTCCCCCTCCAGCACGGCCGCGCCCGTCTCGTCGCACGTCGATTCGATGGCCAGCAGGATCACGGCGTTCGCTTTCGTATGAGCGGAGTTCGCCCCTCTCCCCCCGGGAGAGGGCGGCCGCGCCGGCGGCGGGCGAGGGTCGTCGCCGCGCGGATCTAGCCTCGGTGCCGGACGTCATACGACCGCCGCTATCTCTACCGTCCGACGACCCTCACCCGGCCCTCCGGGCCACCCTCACCCGGCGGGAGAGGGGGCGCGGTTCGGCGGCGAGCCACGAGGTCACGCCGCCTTCTTCTCCTCGGCAGGCGGGGCGTCGGCGGCATCCATCTTGGACTTGAGGACCTCGAGGCCCTTGTCGAGCACCTTGTCGACGAACGGCGGGGCGTCCTCGGGCGGGGGGACGAGCTTGGGGGGCTCGGGCTTGGTCGGGTCGGTCGGGGGCTTCTCGTCCTTGGGGACGTCCTTGGTCTCGGACTTCTCCTTGTTCTCCTGGGCCTTCTCCGCGTCCGATTGCGGGGCCTCGGCCGGCTCCTTGGGGGCGCCGAGCTTGGTCAGGGCGGGGAGGTCGCGGGCGCGACGGGCGAGGAACCAGTCGCGGTACTCCGTCGGGGTCAGCTTGACCTCCATCCCCTCGTCGGGCGAGACGCCCCACTTGTCGGTCACCTTGGCGTCGCGGAAGCGGTGGATGTTCTCGCCGGACGGGCGATGGTAGCTGGCGACGGTCAGCTTCAGCACGCTGTTGCCGTCCTGCAGCTCCATGATGTTCTGGACGGAGCCCTTGCCGTAGCTGCGGTGGCCCACGATCGCGGCCCGCTCGTGGTCCTGGAGCGCGGCCGAGACGATCTCGGACGCCGACGCCGAGTTCTGGTTGATCAGCACCACCATCGGCAGGTCTTCATAAGGGCTGCCCTTCTGGGCGACGTACGACTTGGGGATCGTGTTCCTCCCCTTGGTGCTGACGATGTCCCCCTCGGCGAGGAACAGGTCGGCTACCTCCACCGCGGCGGAGAGGAGCCCGCCCGGGTCGTCGCGGAGGTCGAGGATCAGCCCCTTGGCGCCCTGCTCGTTCAGCTCGTCGAGCGCCTTGCGGACGTCCTCGCCGGACGACTGCACGAAGTTGGAGACGCGGATGTAGCCGATCTTCCGCTCCTTATCGAGCATGAAGTCCCAGCTCCCGTCCTTCCGCCGGTCCTCGCCCATGACGCTGGGGACGTCGATGATCGCCCGGGTCAGCTTGACCGTGATGGGCTGGTCGGCCCCCTCGTGCAGGACGTTCAGCTCGACGTCCGTGCCCGGCCGGCCGGTCAGCGCCTCGACGGCCTTGTCCGACGACATCCCCTCGGTGGAGTGGCCGTCGATCTCCAGGATCAGGTCGCCGGCGAGGATGCCGCCCCGATACGCCGGGGTGCCGACCATCGGGGCGATGACCCGCAGACGGCCGGTGTCGGAGTCGATCCCGACCTGGATGCCGATCCCGCCGAACTTCCCCTCGATCTGCTTGCGGAACTGCTGCCATTCGCCCATGTTGATGTACGACGAATGCTGGTCCAGGTTCTGAAGCATCCCCTCCAGGGCGCTCTCCAGCAGCTCCTTGCGGTTCACGGGGCGGACGTAGTTCGCCTCGACCTTCTCGACCGCGTCGACGAAGAGGCCGTACAGCTCCATCATCTCGTCCCTGGGCTTGTCGGCCCGGAGCGAGCCCGCGGCCCACCCGAGGGGGAAGACGGCCGCCGCGGCGGCCAGGGCCAGAAAGATCCGTCTCCGTCTCGACATCGGCGAGCCTCCCCAGGTGGTCGATCGCTCGGCGCCGCCCCGCTCCGGGGACGGCCGCCGAGCCCACCTCAAGTCTAGTCGACGCCCGGCGCGACCGGCAAGTTCCGTGGGGGACCATCCCGCGGGACGAGCCCGGGGGGCTGGGACCTCATTCGGGTGGGAAGACGCCCTCCTCGATCAACTCCCGCCGGAATCCGACGCGATGGTCGAGATTAATCTTGAGGACGCGAACGGTGGCCCGACCGGTCGGCGTCAGGCCCACCATCACGGGGCCGTCCCAGCGGAAGTGCCTCGACCACTTATGCCGACGCGGATTGTACAACGGGACTATCTTCCCGGAGTCGGGGTCGACCCCGGCGATGTTCGGCCCCTTGTGGCGATTGCACGCGAAGCAACACAGGCAGAGGTTGCCGGCCCTCGTCGGGCCGCCATGGGCCTCGGCGACGATGTGGTCGATCTCGAAGGGCAGCCGGTCGCGCGAGTGCGGTACCCGGCAATATTCGCAACTCTCGCCGGCCCGACGCCGCACCAGGCTCTCAAGGTCGCGGCCAACGCGGCTCAACGCCCCCCCGACCCTTCGGCGTCCGAGTCGCCATGCGCCTTGAGGGAGCGGCGGGCCTTCGATTGCATCACGTTGAGCAGGTGGCCGACCAGCTCGTACTTGCCCGCCTCGGCGTCTTCCTCGGGGGTGAGGGAGCCAGCGCGGGCCTTGGCCGACAACTCGCGCATGCGATCCTTGTCCGCCGCGTCGAAGTCCAGGGCCAGGATGTCCCGCGCGGCCTCGGGGGAGAACGTCGGCGCGTCCGGCCGCAGGATGCGATTCAGGATGGAGACCTCGGAAGCGTCCGGATATGCGACGGACATGACGACCCTCCCCGCGATTGCTCCAAGGACAGTCTAGTCGGGCCGCCGGTCAGTTCGCCAGGGGTTCCGCGGGCGTCTGGGCCGCGACCGGACGCCGCCAGAGGCGGACGTGGGGGGTGGGGGTCTCGCCCGCGGCGGCCGCGCGAGGGCGGACGAGGCGACGCTTCAGGTGCTTCTGCAAGGAGACGTCGACCTTGCCGAACCACCAGCCGCCGACGAGCGCGAGGATCGTCGCGATCACCCCGGCGGCCGTCGGATACGCCAGGCCCGTCTTCTGGGTCGCGAGGACGAAGAAGATGGTGACGATCGGCACGTGGACCAGGTAGAGCCCGTAAGACGCGTCGCCGAGGGTTTCGAGGAACGTGCCGGCGGGGGCGGGCCTGTCGCGACGGTCCCCAAGCGCCCCCCAAAGGATGGCGGCGGTGAAGCTCAGGCCGAGCCCGGAATAGCCGACGATCTCGCTGGCGCCCCGGCAGTAGTTGATCACCAGTCCGGCGCCCGCGACGCCGAGGAGCAGGCGACGGACTCGGGCCGTCGAATCGAGGCGCTTGAAGGCGTAATACCCCAGGCCCCCCATGATGAACAGGAGGTTGAACAGCGAGAACGGGATCTGGCCGGCTGTGGGGAGGATGACGTTCGGGTGGCCGTACCGGATGTTCGCGACCGCGATCGCCGCGCCCCAGCAGGCGAGGAAGGCCGGGAACAGCCGATGGAGCGCCCCGAGGGCGAACGCGGCGCACACGAAGTAGAAGAACACCTCATAGATGAGCGTCCACTCGACGCTCAGCGGGTAGGCGGCCCTGCCCCCGACCGGGAGCAGCGACGACGCGTGGAACAGCCGCCGGCTCGTGACCCCGCCGAACAGGGCGACCTTCGCCAGCAAGGTCATCCCGACGGCCAGCCAGAACGTCGGGTAGACGCGGATCAGACGCCGGCGCAGGAACTGGTCGCGCGAGGTGTCGATCATGTAGGCCATCAGGAAGCCGCTGAGCGAGAAGAAGAACCAGGCCCCCAGCCCGAAGTGGACGGTGAAGACGCGGAAGACGGTGTCGGGGGCCTTGTAGAGCGATTCCAGATAGCAGTTGACGTGGAACAGGACCACGGCGACGGCCGCCAGCCCCCGAAAGACCTGCAGCGATCGGAAATACATCGGATTCCCTTCCGTTGTCGTCGCTCGGGGGGGCCAGTCCGTGGCCCCTCGCCTGGCCGGGGCGGAATCGGCGCGGAGATTCGCCCCGATTTCGCCGCGCGAGAACGTGACGGGAATCGGCCTTTCTCGCCTCCGGAGTTGATAGAAGTTGGAAGATGGAGCGACGGGGCGCTGCGGGTTATCGGCCCGAACTGGGTCGACGGAAGTCGCGCTCGATGGCGTCGTCGGGGTCGGTGGAGACGGGGCCGTCGCGCCAGAGCCAGCGCATCATCTCCGGGAGGATGGCGCCGCCGAACTTCTGGTTGTGGTTGTTCATGCCCCAGGAATAGTTGACGTCATAGCCCTTCTCGGTCAGGGCGTCCTTCATCCTGACGTTCTGGAGGAACCAGTCCCATTCGGGGTCGTACTTGCCGTCGCGGACGCCCCGATTGTCGTTGCGGCCGTCGCAGAGGAAGACGCGGATCGGCTTCCTGTCGGCCGCGCGGATGATGTCCGGGTAGGCGTGGCCGCCCCGGATGTTGGTGAAACTGCCGATGTTGCTGAGGACCTTGCGGAAGTGGTCGGGCCGCTCCCAGGCGACGGTGAACGCGGCGATCGCCCCCGAGCTGGAGCCGCCGATCCCGCGCGCCTCGGGATCCTTCGAGATGTTGTAATCCTTCTCGAGCGCCGGGAGGAGTTCCTCGGTGATCACGCGGGCGTAGCGATCGTCGAGCGAGTTGTACTCGGTGGGGCGGTTGGTGGTCCGGTCGCCCCACTCGCGGGCGGAGGGCTCGGGCTGGTCGGGGCGGCGTCCGGGGTTGATGAACACGCCGATCATCACCGGGATCTCGCGGCGGTAGATCAGGTTGTCCATCACGTTGTGGGCGCGCACGTCGCCGTTGTCGGCCATGAAGGCGTGGCCGTCCTGGAAGACCATGAGCGCCGCCGGGACCGACGGGTCATACTGCGCGGGGACGTAGACCCAGTAGGTGTGCTGGGTGCCGGGGTAGGCTTCGCTCGGGAGGGTGAAGGGCCCGCGAATCTCCCCCTTCGGCACCCCCTCGCGCGGCAGCGAGTCCGGCCCCAGGCTGTAATGGGCGTCCGGGTTCGGCCTGTCCTCCTTCCTGGGTTCCTCGCCGAAGGAAGTCGCCAGCAGGGACAGGCCCAGGCCGAGCCCGAGGATCGCGCGCTTCATCTCGCCACTCCGGAGGGAGGATGCCCGCGCCGACGAAACGGCCGACGCGCGGCCTCCAGCATAGGGCGACGCTTGCCCGGTTGCGAGACTCCGGCGGCCTCGCGAAGTTGGCTTCGTTCGTCATCGCGCGTCGACGGCACAATTGACGCAACTTATTTACGGAACCAGCATTGCACTCAAACCGAGTTGGCTTCGTTCGTCGAAGTCGCTTGCGTTTTTCGCCGCGCTCCGTGGTCGACTGTCGAGCCCACGGACTCGCGAGCCATCATGGCAAGGCGGCGCGGCTTGGATTCGAACTGGCGCCTTCAGGACACTCGCCCGGGCTTGCGACCGAGGGCGTCATGGTCCCTCCTCGCTTCCTGAACCGATTCCGAATTTTCAAGGAGCGCGATCATCGAACTCCCGCATGATCCGCGGCGGTGGGGCGGGGATTTCATGCTTTCGAAAGAAAATGCGGATTGGCGCGCCGGGAGATAGTCCCCTAACCCACCGACCCGTCATGGCCGACAATCCAGAGGGCCAGCGGCCCGATTTCGTCCCCCCTCCCGCCGGGCTGACGACCCGACACTGATCCGGCGGCGGCACGTCGGGGCCGATCCTCCCTCGGGAACGCCGCCGGCTGCGAATCTCCCCCTTCTCCCCTCGTGGTGCTCCGTCGAAAACGTGACGGCCCGGCCACCGACTCTCATCCCTACCCCCCTCGTGGTATAAGGTGCCCCGGAGGGGCGGATGAGGGGGCGCGCCACCCAATGCCGTCGGCTCGTAATCCCTCGCGGGCCGGGGGATGGCCACGCCGGTCGCCCCCTCATCCGGCCTTCGGCCACCTTCTCCCACGAGGGGAG
>NZ_JBBCIR010000026.1:0-13563 GCF_037189885.1 Paludisphaera sp. | reverse complement strand
TTCCGGGGGGGGGGGGGGGGGGGGGGCGTCGGCGGGGCCCCGCCGGGGGTGACGTGGACGGTGAAGCTTGCGGCGGCCGTGCTCCCGTCGGCGCCGTGGCCGACGACGGTGACGGTCGCCGTCCCGGCCGCGAGGGGAGTGACGACCAGCTTGTCCCCGCGCAGGGTCGCCGCGGCCACGTTGGGGGCGTCGCTGACCGCGGAGTACGCCCGGTCGGCCGTGGTCACGTCCTTGATGAGGACGAGGTTTTCGAGCTGCACCGCCGAGCCAGCCTTGTAGTTCATCAGCGGGATCGAGTCCAGCGGCGAGGCGTAAGGCCCCGGCGCGGGGACCGGCGTCGCGGCGATGGAGTCCATCACCGCCAGCCCGGACTGCCCCACCACCCGCCCGAAGACGGTGAAGCCGCCGTTCTGGTTGTCCAGGTTCGCGGCGTTGGAGTCCGACAGGTTGAAGAAGAACTGGCTCGTCGCGCTGTTGGGGTCGTTGCCGAGCTTCGCCATCGCGATCGTCCCGCGCGTGTTCGACGCCCCGAACTCGTTCTGCACCGGGGAGTCGGCCGGCGTCTGCTCGATGCCCGGCGTGGAGTTGAGCCGGAAGCCCCCCGCCTGCCAGACGAAGCCGGGGACCGACCGATGGACGATCGAATTCGCGTAGGCCCCCTTGTTCACATAATTGAGGAAGTTGGCGACGGTCTTCGGCGTGGTGGCGGGGGTCAGCAGGACCGGGATGGTGCCGTGAGTGGTGTTGAAGACGGCGAAGTCGGCCTTGCCGTCGGGATCCTGGAAGTGGGCGCCCAGGTCGACGGTCGCCGCGGCCGAGCCGGCGGGCGCGGCCACGTCCGGCAGCGGCGCGGTGACGGCGATGGTCATCAGCGCCCGGGTCTCCAGGCTCTCCACCCGGCCCCAAACGCGAAAGCGACGGGCCCTCGACGGCTTGCTCATCGGCCGCACTCCGATCATGCTCGGCGGCCTGGCTGCGCGGTGCGGCGACGAAGGGGCGAATCCGGCCAGGGCCGTTGGTTCCAGCGAAGACGCGGGCGTCGGGGAGGCCAGGCGGGGAATCGCCCCACAGCCTCCGCGCCCGATAAAGGACGAGACGTGCCGCCCCTGGATACCCCGAATCGGCCACGGCGGACAGGCCAATTTCCGCGGCGGCCCAGCCGAGCCGGCGATCAGCCGGGCTCGATCCCCAGCTCGCGCAGCCTGGCCTCCATCATCTCGGCCCGGCGGCGCGCCTCCTCGGCGCGAGCCTCCGCCTCCTGGCGCGACAGGCGCTCCGACTCAACGCGAGCCTCCGCCTCCTGGCGCGACAGGCGCTCGGCGTCGGCCCGCCTGGCCTCCGCGTCGGCGCGGCGGGATTCCTCGTCGGCGCGACGTTGGGCTCGCTCGCGGGAGAGGCGTTCCGACTCGGCCCGCTCCCCCTCCTCCAGCGCCATCCGCTCGGCGCGGCGGCGGCGACGACGCTCGGCGCGGGCGATCCGACGCGCCGCCTCCTCGTCCTTGGCCAGCTCGCCGAAGGTGCGGAACGGGCGGCCGTCCGGGCGCAGGATGACCAGGGCCTCCTTGCGGCGGGGGGCGTCGAACGTCACCCCCAGGCGAGGGGACGTCCAGCCGTCGGCCTTGATCGGCCGGAGGCCGTCGGGGCGCCGCAGCCAACCTTCCAGCTCGCCGGAATCCGGGTCGTAGAAGTAGTATTCCTCGACGCCCCGTGCGTCGTAGCGACGCCGCTTCTCGGCCATCTCTTGCGGCGTGTTCGTATGCGAGGCGACCTCGAAGACCACCTGCGGGACGACCCCGTCCTCAACCCACTCGCGATAGGATCGCCGGTCTCCCTTGGGGCGGCCGAAGACGACCATGGCGTCGGGGGCCATCACGTCCGTCTTGTCCCCCTTGGTGGCATACCAGAGGAGGTCGCCGGCGACGAAGACGTCGGGGTACGCGGCGAAAAGCGCGTCGAGCCCCTCCTTGATGGTGACGATCCAGCGGAACTGGGTGGTGCTCTCGGCCATCGGCCTGCCGTCGCTGGAGGGGTACTCCGGTTCGTCCGGGTCGACGTACATCGTCGAAGCGCGGGGGTCGGGACGGGCGGTGCTCATAAAGAGGGCTCCCTCCGGGTCGCCTCGGTGCAAACGTCCAGTATTTGTAGCACGACCCCCGCGCCGACGCCAGACGGGATGCCGCGGCATCGGGATCACGCGCCGGACGAGTGGCGATCGCCTTCCAGCAGGACTTCCCTCAGCACGACCGCTTCGTTGTGCTCCTCGTCGCGGGCGGCGTAGACGAGCGTGACCGTCCCCTCCCCGGCCAGGGCGCGAAGACGGCCAAGCTCCTCGGCGTGGTGTCGAAGCTCGCCCCGATAGCGGCGCCGGAACTCGTCCCAGCGTTCGGGATCGTGGCCGAACCACTTCCGCAATTCGGTGCTCGGGCCGACGTCCTTCATCCACTCGTCGAGCGCGGCCTTCTCCTTGCTCACCCCGCGCGGCCAGAGCCGATCGACCAGGATCCGCGCGCCGTCGTCGGGCTCGGCCGGAAGATAAGCCCGCTTCAATCGGACGCGCGACGGGACAAGTGATGACTTCGGCATGGGCGCGACTCCCGGAGGCATAACCAGGCCCGGGGCAACGCCGGGCGATCGGCCCCCGGTATTCTACGGGCTGCCACCCCGCCCGACTTCCCCTCTCGCGAACCATGACCCAGAATGGATGGAGGCGATGCCGCCCCATTGATCCCGCCGACTCGGCCCGATCTCGACCACCCGCTAAGGTGTATCCGTGGCGATCCCCGACTATCAGACGATCATGCTGCCGATGCTGCGCTTCCTCGCCGATGGGAAGCCCTGGAGCATTCGGGACTTGAACCATGCCCTATCGGATCACTTCGCCCTCACGCCGGAGGAGCGAGAGCAGCGCGTGCCGAGCGGTCAGATGCCGGTCATCGTGAACCGCGCGAGTTGGTCGAGGATGTCCCTGCGTATCGCCGGACTGATTGAGGGGGCGGGCAGGAATCCCGTTCGAATCACGCCGCTTGGCCAGTCCGTTCTGGCCGAGTCTCCTGATCGCATCGACGTGAAATTTCTTGAGCGGTTCCCAGCTTACAAGGAATATTTCGAGGCCAGGGGCCAGGGACGGGAGAACGCGGCGAAGCGATCGCCGCTGGTGGTCGACGATAAACGCACTCCGCACGACCTCATCGAATCCGCCCATGAGTCGATCCGACAGGCCACGGCGGAGGAACTTCTATCCCGCCTGAAAACTTGCTCGCCGTCGTTCTTCGAGAGCGTGGTGGTGCGGCTGCTGATGGCGATGGGGTATGGCGGGGTGGCGGGCCATGGGAGCGTGACGGGGAAGTCGGGGGATGGCGGGATCGACGGGGTGATCCGGCAGGACAAGCTGGGGCTCGACGTGGTCTGCATCCAGGCCAAGCGATGGGACGGGCCGGTGGGGAGGCCCGTGGTGCAGCAGTTCGTCGGCAGCATGGATTACTATCGGGCCAAGAAGGGGGTCATCCTCACGACCTCCACCTTCACCAGGGACGGCATGGATTTCCTCGCGCGGATCGAGGGGAAGACGGTCGTCCTCGTCGACGGCGACCGCCTGGCGGAACTGATGATCGACCACGACCTGGGCGTGACCACGACCAGGACCTACGCCCTCAAGGAGGTCTCCAACGACTTCTTCGACGAGGACGGGATCTGACGCGGCCCGGCGCCGCGATCGGCTACAATCGCGGGGACCACGCGAACCTCGGAGGACGCCCGCGATGCCGCGAATTCCACGATCACGACCGCTCGCGACGGCGCTGCTCGCCCTGATCGCCGGCCTGGCGCCGACGCGGGGGGAGGAGCCGCGGAGGCCCGAGGCGCTGCTGCTCATCGACGGCGGATCGCGGCTGCTCGTCGCCAATCGGGGGACGGGGACCGTCGCGGTCGTGGACGCGAAGGGGCGGCGGGTCGAGGAGGAAGTCGCGATCGGCCGGGGGCTCTCCGACCTGCGCGCGACGGCCGACCCGGACGTCTGGCTGGCCGTCGACCAGGAGGCGGGGGAGGTCGTCCGCATCGTCAGGCGCGGGGGGACGATCGCCCGGCTCGACGCCGTCCGCGTGGCCGACGACCCCACCCGCGCCGTCGTGCACGGGGACGGCCGCCGCGCGATGGTCGTCTCGCGATGGTCGCGGCGGGCGACGTTCGTGGAGTGGGGCGCGACGGACGCCCTTTGCGCCGTCGCCGCGGTCGACCTGCCGTTCAGCCCGCGCGAGGCCGCCGTCCTCCCGGGGGGCTCGGAGGCCGTGGCGACCGACGCCTTCGGCGGCCGGCTCGCGCTGGTGGACCTGGACGCGATGGTCGTCCGTCGCGTCCTGACGCTCCCCGACCACAACCTCCGCGCCCCAACGATCACCCCCGACGGCCTCGGCGTGGCGATCCTGGCGCAGAACGGCGTCCCCAGGGCCAACACCTCGCGGCAGGACGTCGAGTGGGGGCTGGTCATGCGGAGCTGGATCCGGGTCGTCCGTCTCGACGACCTCCGATCGCCCGGCGCAACCGACGCCGACCTCGTCGCGAACTCGAGGATCATTGTTCTGGGGACGGTCGGCAAGGGCTCGGCCGATCCTTCGGCGCTGGCGTTCGGGCCGAGGGGAGAGGCGGTCGTCTCCATGGCGGGGACGGACCAGGTCGCCTCGGCCCTGGCGCTGGGCGAGCCTTACGAGCGGTTCTCGGTCGGCCGCGCGCCGGTCGCGCTGGCGATCGACGCCGAGGCCGCGACCGCCTACACGGCGGATCGGTTCGACGACGCCTTGACGGTCGTGGACCTGACGGCCGGCAAGCTCGCGGGGGTGGTCGCCCTCTCGGCCGCCGCCGGGATCGACGGCCGCCGTCGCCCCGCGACGCTCCTGGAGGAAGGGGAGTCGCTGTTCCGCGACGCCCGGGTCTCCGAGGACGGCTGGATGAGCTGCCACACCTGCCACGCCGACGGCCACGCCTCCGACGTTCTGACCGACACCATGACCGACGGATCCTACGGCGCGGCGAAACGCTCCCCCTCGCTGCTGGGGATCGCGGACACCGCCCCGTTCGGCTGGACGGGAGCGTCGCGAAGGCTCCAGGACCAGATCCACACGTCGATCACCACCACCATGCGCGGCCACGAGCCGGCCCCGCGGCAGATCGAGGCCCTCGCCGCCTATCTCCGCTCGCTCGACCCGCCCCGGCCCGAGCCGGTCGCCGACGCCGATGCCGTCGCGCGGGGTCGCGCCATCTTCGAGTCCAACGGCTGCGCCGACTGCCACGCCCCGCCGGCCTACACCACGCGCGGAAGCTACGACGTCGGCCTGGTCGACGCCGTAGGCAACCGCGAGTTCAATCCGCCATCGCTGCGGGGCGTCGGCCGCCGTCCCGCCCTGCTCCACGACGCCTCGGTCATGTCGCTCCCGGACCTCTTCCGGCAGGCCCGCCACCCGGACGGCGGCGAGCTGACCGACGCCGAGATCGCCGACCTCGCGTCATTCCTGCGGTCCCTCTAGCATCCGGCGGAGGTGGGAGCCGCGTCAGGGGTCGCGATCGCACTGGCTTCCCCATCGGCGTCGCGCAGCGCCTTCCAGTACGACCGAAGGAAGCAACCGGAGAGCAGGAGCCAGGGAAGGCCGTTGAATATGACTCGCGGCCCCCGGTCGCGCTGAAGGGCTACTCCAAGCTCCTTCCGGAGCAGATCCTCGTCCACGCCGAGCGCCATCGCCAGTTCCGGCGACACGTCGCTAGCGACAAACACGTGGTGAGTGGCTTCCAGCGGGTAAGCGGCGAGGGCCATGAAAAGCGTGAACAATGCCATCAGCAAGTACACTCTGAACATCATCATTTCCCGGCCGAGTAGGGATCGAACCCTCGGGAGGGCCGGGCGCGAACGGAGATGCCGGCCCTCCCGGTGGATTTCGCCCAAGCCCCGGTCATGGAGCGGGGAAAGTCCCCACCACGATCACCGCAGGCGCGGCACATTCGGGGAGAGTTGGGGGACCGCCGCGTCGAGTCGCGGCACCAGCGGGGAGACGCCGTTCACCGCCCCCCAGCCGTTGCCGGTCGGGCGTTGATAAGGAGTGAACGTGGGTTGGCCGAAGGGCACCGGCTGGTTGTAGAACATGGGCGCGGCGCCGCCGTAATAGCCGCCATAGCCGCCGCCGTAATAGCCCACGCCCCCGTAAGGCACGCCGTACAGGCCGCCCATGGTCAAGTTCTGGCCGTAGTACATCGGCCCGAAGCCGCCGTAGCCGTACGAGCCGTAGGACGAGTTGAAGCCGGTATATGAGTAGCCGGTCACGCCCTGGCCGTAGAAGAAGCCCTGCGCGCGGGCCGACGGCGCGTAGGCCGCCAGCGCCGCCAGCAGGAAAGCCGCCGTGATCGTCGATCGGATCGGTTTCATCGCGTTGGTCCCGTTGGAGCGTCGAAGGAGTAAGGCGCGACGCCTCAACGAGCATTCTAGGCCCGCCCCGCCCCGCGAGGCGGGAAATCGCCCGGACCATCCGCGAATTCCCGCGCGATCGACCGACCCCCCGGCGTCCGCCGCGTTACTTCGAGCCCCCGAGGGGCCGGGACATCGCGGCCCCGAACATGGGGAGCCCGGTGCCGAGCGGGGGGAGCGACGCGTCGAGCGTGGGACCCTGGTAGCCGAGTTGGGGCATCCCCGCGCCGAGTTGCGGCATGCCCGCACCAAGCTGGGGCATCCCGGCACCAAGCTGGGGCATGCCCGCGTTCAATTGCGACATGCCCGCGTTCAGCGCCGGCATCCCGGCGTTCAGTCGCGACATGCCGGCGTCCAACCCCGGCATCCCTGCGTTCAGCCCCGGCATGGCCGCGGTCAGCCGAGACATGCCGGCGTCCAGCCCCGGCATCCCGGCGTTGAGTCGAGGGTCGCCGGCCTGGAGTTCCGCCATCCCGCTTTCAAGATGCGGGACATTGGGCCTGAGGGTGGGAACCCACGGGTCGAGGGGGGCCGCCGGGGAATCGCCGGTCCGCGATATCATGGCCCTGGCCTCGCGGGGCATGGTGCCCAGCCGCGGGGGGTTGTACGCCGTGTACGGCATGTCCGCGGACGCCGCCCGCTGGCGCTCGGCGGCCTGGGCCGCCCGCCGCCGCGCGGCCGCGTTCCGAGATCGCCGCGGCGCCCGGCCCTGATCCGACCACTCCGGGTTGTAAGGGCTCGCCGCGCCGTAGATGCCGTCGACGACCGCCCCGGGGTCGACCCCGGTCGCGTATCCGTTGCCGCCATCCCCCCCGAAGGCGGACCCGAAGGCCGCGTAGGGGTCGACGTTCGGGCCGTATGGGCCCATCTGGGCGAGAGAGGCCGGCGAGCAGGCCCAAAGGGCCACCAGCATGAGGACCGCCGGGACCAGGGTTCGGATCGGCATCATCGCGGTGCTCCGGGGTGGGCGCGGACGGGAGGGAGGCCAGACGCCCCCCTCCCCCGATCGGCTAGTTAGTTTAGTATCGATCGGCCCGAGATGGGAGCAAATCCCGGGATCTTTCCGCAACCTCGGGTACTCCGCTTAGCGCGGGACGGTGTAACCGTACGTCGGCGCGAAGCCCGGGGACGTGTAGGCCGGGTACGTTGGGTAAGTCGGGTAGGTATACTGCTGGGGCTGGATGATCGACCGCGCCGCGTTCACGGCCCGGTCCACCGGGTTGGTCGGCTGCTGGTAATACTGGGCGGTCCCGGGCTGGGCGTATCCGCGATAGCCCGAGTTGTAATACGTCGTGGGGTATCCGGGCCGGGCCGGGGCGTAGGCCTGGTAAGTCGGCTGGGACGTGGTCCATCCATAGCCCGGAGCCTGGCGATAAGTCGGCGTCGCGTACTGGTAGGGCGAGGCGGTCGTGTATCCGTGGGGCGAGTAGGCCCGCGCCCCGTACTGGCCGCCGGTGAGGACGTTCGCCGCGGCTCGCAGCGGCTGGGCCACGTTCTGAGGTATAGTCTGCGCCGGCGCCGAGGCGGACGCGGTCCAGAGCAAGACGGCGGCCCCGATCCCCAGGGTGCTCGCGCGATTGATGGTCATCAAGGTGACTCCTCCTTATTCGAGAATCCCACGCGCCCGCCGGCCGCGACGGCCGACACCAACGGGCGACGCAGTGAGGTCATCGCGAATCGCGCGCCGACGGACGACCGCTTGACCTCGCCGCCGCGCGGGATCACAGTAGGCGTGGCGGCCGGGATTCGCCGGAACCCAGCGAGGAGGGGCCCATGGGAGCGGAAGTCACGGTGCGATTCACGGTCAACGGCCGCGAGCGGTCGGTGGCGACCGACCCCGACCGGACCCTGCTGGACGTCCTGCGCGAGGATCTCGAACTCCGCGGGGCCAAGCATGGCTGCGGCGAAGGGATTTGTGGCGCGTGCTCGGTCCTGGTCGACGGCCGCCGCATGAACGCCTGCCGGACGGCCGTCGCCAAGGCGGCGGGCCGCTCGGTCGTCACGATCGAGGGGCTCGCCGACGGCGACGAACTCCACCCGGTCCAACGGGCTTTCCTGGAGCTGGGCGCCTTCCAGTGCGGGTTCTGCACGCCGGGGATGATCGTCTCGGCCGTCGCCCTCCTCGACGCCAACCCCGCGCCGAGCGACGAGGAGATCGTCGCCGGGATGGACCGCAACATCTGCCGCTGTTGCAGCCACCCCCGGATCGTGAAGGCCGTCCGACGCGCGGTCGAGCTGGCCGAGGGAGGCGCGCGATGAAGCCCCGCGACGACTGGAAGGCCGCCGCCCTGCAAGCCGCCGGCGTCCCGGCCGATTACGACGAGCCCGTCGACGTGGTCCCGTATCGCTTCGACGGCCCGACCCTATCCGAGCCCGATCGCCGCGACGTGCTGAAGGTGCTCGGCGCGGGGCTGATGATCGCCGTCGCGGCCGACGCCGCGGCGGGGAGGGCGACGGGCGAGGAGCCGCCGAGGCGCGGGCGCGGCGGGCCGGGGGGTCGTGGCGCGGCGAGCGTCGCCGCGCGGGTCCACCTGGGAGAGGACGGCACCGGTACCGTCCTCACCGGCAAGGTCGAGTGCGGCCAGGGCGCCCGCGCCGAGCTGGCCCAGGCCGCCGCCGAGGAGCTGCGCGTCCCGTTCGACGCCGTCCGACTGGTGATGGGGGACACCGACTCCGTCCCGGACGACGGCGGCACCTACGGCAGCCTCACCACCCCGATGACCGTCCCGGCGGTGCGCCTCGGGTGCGCCTCCGCCCGGGCGCTGCTGGTCGCCGCCGCCGCCAGGCGTTGGGGCGTCGACGCGTCCGAGGTCGTCGTCGCCGAAGGCAAGGCGAGCGCCGGCTCGAAGCCCGGCGAATCGCTCGCCTACGCCGAGATGGCCCGCGACCCCGACGCCGCACGCGCCATGTCCGCGACGCTCCCCGAGCGCGTCGAGCTGGCGTCGGCGGACGCCTGGAAGACGATGGGGACGTCGATCCCCAAGCCCACCGGCCGCTCCATCGTCACCGGGACGCATGAATATCCGTCCGACGTCGTCCGCCCCGGCATGCTTTACGGCCGCGTCCTGCGCGCGCCGAGCTATGGCGCGACCCTGAAGTCGGTCGACCTGGCCCCCGCGCGGTCGATGCCCGGCGTGGTCGTCGCGCGCGACGGCCCGTTCGTCGGCGTCGCCGCGCCGACCTCGGCGAAGGCGGCCGAGGCGCTCGCCGCGATCGCGAAGACGGCCGAGTGGGACGTCCCCCCGCCGAAAACGTCGAGCGCCGCGCTCTTCGACCACCTCCGCGCCAACGCCCAGGGGGGGCTCCCCGACCGGCCGCCGCACGAGGAAGGGGCGAAGGCGCTGCGGGCGTCCTACGAGGTCTCCTACATCCAGCATTGCCCGATGGAGACCCGCGTGGCGGTCGCCGAGTGGGAGGGGGACAGGCTCACCGTCTGGGTCGGCACCCAGGTCCCGTTCAACGTCCGGGGGGAGACGGCGCGGGCCTTCGGCCTGGCGGAAGACCGCGTGCGCGTCGTGGTGCCGGACTTCGGCGGGGGGTTCGGCGGCAAGCATTCCGGCGAGTACGCCGTCGAGGCGGCCCGGCTGGCGAAGGAGGCGGGCAAGCCCACGCGCGTGGCCTGGACCCGCGCGGAGGAATTCGCCTGGGCCCAGTTCCGGCCCGCCGGCGCGATCGAGATGGAGGCGTCGCTCGACGCCGACGGCGCCATCGCCACATGGCGTCACATCAACGTCAACTCCGGCCCGGGGTCGGTGCGGACCCCCTACCGCGTCGGCAAGTCCGACTGCCGGTTCCTGCCGTCCGACGCCCCGCTGCGGCACGGCTCCTACCGGGCGCTCGCCAGCACGGCCAACACCTTCGCCCGCGAGGCGTTCATGGACGAGCTGGCCGCGCTCGCGGGGGCCGACCCGCTGGCCTTCCGCCTCGGCCTGATCGCCGAGCCCCGGCTCCGCGACGCGCTGGCCGAGGCCGCGTCGCGGTTCGGCTGGGAGGGACGGTCGAAGGCCAGGGAGCCCGGCAAGGGGGTCGGCCTGGCGTGCGGGCTGGACAAGGGGGGCTTCGTCGCCTGCTGCGTCGCCGTCACGGTCGACGAGGCCGAGGGGCGCGTGAAGGTCGACCACGTTTGCGAGGTCTTCGAATGCGGCAAGGTCATCAACCCCGACAACCTCCGCGCGCAGGTTGAAGGGGCGGTCGTGATGGGCCTGGGCCCCGCGCTCTTCGAGGCGGTCGAGTTCGCCGACGGGATGGTCACCAATGGCTCGTTCCGCGACTACCGCGTCCCGCGCTTCGCCGACCTGCCGGCCATCGAGGTCCACCCGCTCGACCGCCCCGATCTCCCCTCCGCCGGCGCGGGGGAGACCCCGATCATCGCCGTCGCTCCGGCCATCGCCAACGCCGTCGCCGCCGCCACCGGCCGCCGCTGTCGCTCCATGCCGCTTCGCCTGGAGCCGCGGGCGTAGCAAGGGAGATTATTGGACATGCATGGCCCTACTCCCTCGTGGGAGAAGACGCCCGAAGGCGGGATGACTGGGCCGCCGGCCTCGCGCCCGCCACCTCGTCCGGAATTATGAGCCGAGAGGCCGTCGTCGCGCGGTTTATCGGCCGCCCTCCTCGCGCCAGGCGCGAAGATTGCAAGGATTCCATCATGCCTAGCCTCGAACAATCCCAGATCGCCACCTGTCGACGATTCGGCGTCAATCCGATTCCAGCGCCGCCGGATCTCAAGGTCGGAATCGCGCTCAACGTCAAGGAAAACCTCGTACCGTTGTATGCTATAAGATATGACCTCGTAGGCGATACCAGCGGCTGGTACATCTGGAGGGGCGAGGAGGTGCCCGACGACCCGGACTTCTTCGTGCCCCTCTGCATCAGCCACCTGGATTCATGGTGTCCCGACGTGCTGCCATACCTCCAGTTGCCGCCCGGATGGCGCGTTATCCTCGCCCCCGGCTATGAGGATGTGTGGGAAGACACCAAACTCCTCGATTAAGCACCCATCTCAATAACGGCATGCTGCGGCCATGGGGAGTTGACGGCGGAACTCCGGGGTACGCCTGAAGCATGGAGACCATCAAATTCGCCGAATATCTTGACCCCGGCGATCGTCTCCCGTATTAAGAGTGCATGGATTCAACTCCGGGGGCCTCTCCCCCTTCCCCTTCTCGGGAGGCGGCGACATGATCGCGGCATGGCTGCTCGGCGGCGCGTTATGCATGGCGACCGGCGACGACGGCGCGGGGCCCCCCGGGCCCGACCGCGCCGCCTACGAGGCGGCCGCCGCCGCCGCCGGCCGCGACGCCTCGGCCCACGTCGACCTCGCCCTCTGGTGCGAGGCCCGCGGTATGGCCGCGGAGAAGGCCCGCCACCTCGCCCGCGCCGTCCTCCTCGACCCCGACGACCAGCGCGCCCGCGGCCTGCTCGGCCAGGTGAAGCGCGACGGCCGCTGGATGCGCCCCGCCGACGTCGCCCGCTCCGTCGAGCGGTCGCCCGACCAGAAGGCGCTGCTGGACGAATATTTCGAGCGCCGCGCCCGGACGGCCGACAAGGCCGACGACCAGTATAGGCTGGCGCTCTGGTGCGAGGAGAACGGCCTGGTCGAGCCGATGGTCGCCCACCTCCGCCGCGCCTTGCAACTCGACCCCGGCCGCGAGGGCGCCTGGCGCCGGCTGGGCTTCAGGAAGGTCGGCAACCGCTGGGTCAACCCCGAGGTCGAGGCCGCCATCAAGGCCGAGCGCGACGCCCAGGCGAAGGCCGATCGCGCCTGGCGGCCGAGGCTGGAGAAGCTCCGCGACGCCCTCGCCGGCAGGGACGACGCCCGGCGGGCCGAGGCCCGCGCGGAGCTGGCGGCGATCGCCGACCCCCGCGCCGTCCCCTCCCTCTTCCGCGTCTTCGCCCGGGGGGGCGTGGAATCCCGGCAGGCGGTCGCGGTCGACGTCCTGAGCCGGATCGAGGGCCCCGAGGCGTCGCTCGCCCTGGCGACCCTGGCCGTCTACAGCCCCCACGCGGCGCTCCGCTCCGACGCCGCCGCCCTGCTCCAGCGCCGCGACCCCCGCGAGTTCGCCGGCTTCCTCGCGCTGCAGCTCCGCGACGAGGTCAAGTACAAGGTGAAGCCCGTCGAGGGCCCCGGCTCCCAGGGCGAGCTGCTCGTCGAGGGGGACGACGCCCACGTCCGCCGCGTCTACCGGCCCATGCAGGCCCCCCAGATCCTCCCGGGCGACCAGATCGCGAGGGACGCGAATGGCAATGTGGTCCTCAATCGGCCCACGGGCGCGGTCGTGGGGACTCCTTTCGAGCCGCGAGATCTCCACAATTTCCTCCGAGGCCGACGGCCGGTCACGACCCTGCCCATCAACATGGGTTTCACGATCGACGGCATCACCGGCCTTCCCATGGCCCCCGAGATCCCATCCGCCTACACCTGGCCGGTCGATCAACCGAACGTCGCCGCCGCGACTCTCGAGCGGGCCGGAGTGCCGATCGGGCTTGCGCGGTCCATTGTCGACCAGATAGCTCAAGATCCCGGGCCGTTGCGGTACCCGGACGGCAGGCCCATCTCTAGCTTTGCGAGCCTCCTCGGGACCAATACCTTGCGGCCGATCTTCCAGAGTTCGCTCCAGTATCCCTACGAGCAAATGGTCGCCGAGGCCAACGCCTCGGCGCTGATCGCGCGAGAGCAGCTCGCGGCCGACGTCGCCGGCATCGAGGCCCACAACGCCCCGATCCGCGAGACCAACGAGCGGGCGATCGCCGTCCTCAAGGACGCCAGCGGGGAGGACTTCGGCAAGAGCCGCGAGAAGTGGATGGACTGGGTGACGGACCTGCACGGCTATGGCCAGCCGCTGCGGGCGGCCTCCACGCCGCCGGCGATGGTCGTCGAGGAGGTGCCCATCGCGTTCCAACCCCAGGCGGCGCCGATCCCCACGACGTCGGTCGTCGGCTTCCGAGTCGGCCCCTCGTGCTTCGCCGGCGGGACGCTGGTCCGCACCCTCCAGGGGGACCGGCCCATCGAGTCGATCCGCCCCGGCGACCTCGTCCTCTCCCAGGACGTGACCACCGGCCGGCTCGCCTTCAAGGCCGTCGTCGAGGCCTTCCACAACCCGCCCAACTTGACCTACGAC